>DATCZH010000035.1:0-10671 GCA_036526015.1 Sulfuricaulis sp. | reverse complement strand
CCGGGCCGTACGAAAGGCAACGCTGCGCAGGCGTGGTTGTCGACCAGGTGGTGCGTCCTACCGGATTGATCGACCCGGAAGTTGAAGTACGGCCAGCGACCGCCCAAGTAGATGATTTGTTATCTGAAGTGCGGGCACGTGCAGCAGCCGGTGAGCGTGTCCTGGTTACTACGCTCACCAAGCGCATGGCAGAAGACTTGACGGAGTATCTGCATGAGCATGATGTACGCGTGCGTTACCTGCATTCGGACATAGAAACCATCGAGCGCGCCGAGATCATCCGTGATCTGCGCGCCGGCACTTTTGACGTGCTCGTGGGAATCAACTTGCTGCGCGAAGGTCTCGATCTGCCCGAGGTCTCGCTGGTGGCCATCCTCGATGCTGACAAGGAAGGATTCTTGCGCTCAACTCGTTCCCTGATTCAGACCATCGGGCGCGCTGCCCGTCACATTAACGGTAAGGCCATTCTTTATGCCGACCGGATGACTAATTCGATGCAGGAGGCGATCGGTGAAACCGAGCGGCGTCGGCAGAAACAGCTTGCCTACAATGAGGTTCACGGCATCACGCCCAAAGGCATTATCAAGGCGGTCAAAGAAATGATCGATGGGGTATCGCCGTCGCATCCACTTTTCGGCGCCAGAGACTATGGGTCGAAATTAGCACACCCCGCACGCGAATTCCTGCGCGCCGCGGAAGAGGAGGCCGAGTATGCGGCCATGGCCCCGAACGCCCTGGCGAAACTGCTCAATAAGCTGGAAAAGCAGATGTATTCCCACGCGCATAATCTCGAATTCGAGAAGGCGGCAGAGGTCCGTGACAAGATTAATGCTATCCGCTCGCGCCAGTTTGGCATCATCGAAGGTTCCCGTCGCCATCAGCGCTGACACGATCACTACAATCCCGCCTGCGGCGGTACATTTACCTTCCTACACAGCCGCTATTAATCGCTGAAAGAAAATTCATTGCCGCATCAGTCACTTGTGGAATTTTGTTACACCATCACCGTGTAACTGTGGAACAAGTTTAAGCTCGTGGCGGCATACTTTGTGCGGTTTGTGCTATTACTTTAAATAGAAAAGTATCGGAGTACTGATATGACTTTCTTTCATAAGCTGACAGTCGTCGGATCATTCTTATTCATGATTCTGCCGCCGCTCTCTGCCACGGCATCCGTTGAAACCAAGAAACTCACTTGGGCCGGTTGCGGCATATCCAAAAATGCCTTCATGGCAGAAATGGCCAGTGCCTACAAGAAGAAGACCGGCGTCGAAATCGATTTCAAGGGCGGCGGTGCCACCAAAGGCATTCGTCAGGTCGCGACACGCGAAGTGGCCATCGGGGGTACCTGTCGCCATGTGATCGAAGACACGGAAAAATACATGACCCTGCCGGAAGAGCGGCGAGTCAAGCTTACACCGGTGGCCTGGGATGCGCTGGCCGTTATCGTTCACAAGGACAATCCGGTTCAGAATATCACGCTGGCGCAGGTGCGTGAGCTTTATACCGGCCATATAACCAACTGGAAACAACTCGGCGGAAAGGATGAGTCTGTCGAACTCTACGTTCGAAAGGGAAAAATTTCGGGCGTGGGCCGGACATTGCGCGAGCTGGTTTTTAACAATTACGATCAGGAATTCACGGCGACCCACGTGGTTGATTCATCGGGTCCACTTGAGCGGGCGATTGTGGAGAATCCTCGTGGTATTGGCATTACGGGCATCAGCAGCGCCCGCAAGATACCGGTGAAAATTCTTTCTCTCAACGGAAAGGAACCAAGTTACGAAAACATCAAACTCGGCGAATATCTGCTTTACCGCCCCCTGTATATGGTGACTCACCTGCAAGAGAAGAATCCTGAGATAAAAAGATTCATCAGTTTCGTCATGAGCGCGGAAGGCAAACAGGTCATGCGTAGCGTCGGGACGGTGCCCTATGAAGACGCGATTGACTTGTGGCTCAAGTATCTTGACCAGCAAAACCGCGCCCTGGCTCGCGGACTCGGTAAAAAATAGACTCCTTATCCTGACGCCCCCGAAATACAGCCTGAGCTTGAGGCTGATCGCTGAGTTGTGATATTTTTCCGCGCTTGTTTGCAGGCGCGTAGCTCAGTGGTAGAGCACCACCTTGACATGGTGGTGGTCGGTGGTTCGATCCCACTCGCGCCTACCATTAATCCGGGCCGGCACCGCCGGTAGGACTTTCAGAATGCTGAAACCCGTTTACGCGGCCATTCGTAGCGGTCGCCACTGACGAAAGGGTCTCGATATGCCAGTTATTACGTTACCAGACGGCAGCCGCCGTGATTTCCCCAAACCTGTGACAGTCGCCGAGATTGCCGCGAGCATCGGCGCCGGTCTCGCCCGAGCCGCGCTGGCCGGGCGCGTCAACGGCAAACTGGTCGACACCTCATTTATGGTCGACTGTGATGCGCAGGTGACCATTATTACCGACCGCGACCCGGAAGGTATCGAAATTATCCGTCACTCCACGGCACACCTTCTTGCGCAGGCCGTGAAGGAATTATTCCCCGAAGCGCAGGTCACGATTGGCCCGGTCATCGAAAACGGCTTCTACTACGACTTTGCCTTCAAGCGCGGCTTTACCGAGGAAGACCTGGCTAAGATTGAAGAACGCATGCGCGAAATTGCCAAACGTGATTATTCCGTCGCCCGCATGGTCATGCCACGCGATGAGGCCGTTAAGTTTTTCCGCGATATGGGAGAGGAATACAAAGCCCAGATTATCGCGGACATCCCGGCCGGCGAGCAGATCTCGTTATATCGCCAGGGCGAATTTATCGACCTCTGCCGCGGCCCACATGTGCCTTCGACCGGAAAGCTCAAGGCCTTCAGGCTCATGAAAGTGGCTGGCGCCTATTGGCGCGGTGATTCGCGCAATGAAATGCTAGCACGCATCTACGGAACGGCTTGGACCAGCAAGGAGGCGCTTGATACTTACCTTCACCAGATCCAGGAGGCCGAGAAGCGTGATCACCGCAAACTCGGACGCCAGTTAAACTTGTTTCACATGCAGGAAGAGGCGCCGGGCATGGTTTTCTGGCACGAGCGCGGCTGGCGCCTGTACCAGCTGATCGTCCAGTACATGAGCGAGCTGTGGCGTGAACACGGTTACCGAGAAATCCGTACCCCGCAACTGGTCGATCGCTCACTCTGGGAAAAATCCGGGCATTGGGAGCAGTTCCACAAAGACATGTTTGTCACCGAATCGGAAAAGCGCCTGTACGCGGTCAAACCAATGAATTGCCCCTGCCACATCCAAGTGTACAATCAAGGACTCAAGAGCTACCGCGATTTGCCACTCAGGCTAGCGGAATTCGGCTCCTGTCACCGCAATGAACAGTCTGGTGCTCTTCATGGCCTGTTGCGCGCACGCAGCTTTGTGCAGGACGATGCCCATATCTTCTGCACGGAGGTCCAGATTCAGAATGAGGTATCGGACTTTATCGACCTTCTACATCGTGTTTATGCCGATTTCGGTTTTCGGGAGATCATCTACAAACTTTCCACGCGCCCGCCCCACCGCATCGGTTCCGACGCGTCTTGGGATAAGGCGGAGCATTCCCTGGAACAGGCCTTGAATTCGAAAAAGCTCCAATGGGACCTGCAGCCAGGGGAGGGGGCGTTCTACGGCCCCAAGATCGAATTCTCACTCAAGGACAGTCTCAGCCGGGTATGGCAGTGCGGGACCATCCAGGTGGACTTTTCCATGCCGGAACGTCTGAGCGCGTCCTACATCGCCGAGGATGGCAGTAAACAGGTGCCGGTCATGCTGCACCGGGCGATTCTTGGCTCGCTGGAGCGCTTTATCGGTATCCTGATCGAGGAACATGCCGGGTCGCTGCCCGCTTGGCTCGCTCCCGTCCAGGCGGTGGTGCTGACGATTACCGACGAACAGCGGGATTACGCCCGGAAACTTGAAAAAGACCTTGTTAAACGGGGTTGGCGGGTCGAGTCTGACTTGAGAAACGAAAAAATAGGCTTTAAAATTCGAGAACATACCTTGCAGCGCATTCCCTATCTGCTGGTGGTCGGCAAGAAAGAGGCGCAGGAAGGTACTTTGGCCGTGCGCACGCGCAAAGGTGAGGATCTGGGCGGGATGACGCCGGAGGCGTTTCACGTCATGCTCACCCGGGAAACCGCGAGCCGCGGCGTTACTTTTTCGGAGGAACAGAAACATCGCGACGGATAAAGAGGTACGTGTCAACGGGCGCATCAATGCCCCGAAAGTCAGGTTGATCAGTAATGACGGCCAGCAAATTGGCATAGTTCCCATCAATGATGCATTGCGCCGATCCGAAGAGGCCGGCCTCGATCTGGTAGAGATTTCACCCAATGCGGCGCCGCCGGTATGCCGCATCATGGATTTCGGCAAATACCAGTACGAAGAGAGCAAGCGCAAGCACGCGGCCAAACGCAAGCAGAAACAGATTCAGATCAAGGAAGTCAAATTTCGACCCGGTACGGATGTCGGCGATTACCAGACCAAGTTGCGCAACTTGATCCGTTTTCTGGGGGAGGGCGACAAGACCAAGATCACTTTGCGCTTTCGCGGACGCGAGCTCGCGCATCAGGAACTGGGTCTGGAAATGCTCAAGCGGCTGGAGAATGACCTTAAAAATTATGGAGTCGTGGAGCAGTTTCCGCGACTCGAAGGCAAACAAATGGTGATGGTGTTGAATCCTAAGCCGGGTGCCGGCAAACCCGGAAAGGGCGAGAAAAAAATTTTGAAACCGGAGACCAAAGCAGGAATCAAAACGGAGGCCAAGACCGAGGCAAAATCCGAACCCAAAATCAAGACGGCAACCTAGCCGCCACGAATTATCCATCGCGACCGAACGGGCCACGCATGTGCCCCCAGGCGCTTACTTTTAAGGAGTACCAAACATGCCCAAGCTGAAAACCAATCGCGCCGCTGCCAAGCGGTTCAAAAAGACGGCGAGCGGCGGATTTAAACGCTCACACTCGCATCTGCGTCATATCCTCACCAAGAAGAGCTCCAAACGCAAACGTCATCTGCGCGGCACCACGACGGTGTATTCTACCGATGTCGCCGGCCTGCGTCGCTTGTTGCCCTACAGCTGAGGAGAATAATACATGCCAAGAGTCAAACGTGGAGTCACGGCCGGCGCACGCCACAAGAAGGTGTTGTCGCAGGCCAAGGGTTATTACAATGCCCGCCGGAAGGTTTATCGTGTCGCCAAGCAGGCGGTCGCGAAAGCCGGGCAGTATGCTTATCGTGACCGTCGTGTTCGCAAGCGTGAATTTCGCGCTCTGTGGATTGCACGCATTAATGCCGCGGCGCGTGAGTGCGGTCTTTCCTACAGCCGATTTATGAATGGTCTCAAAAAAGCTACTATCGACATCGACCGTAAAATCCTGGCCGATATCGCGGTGCATGACAAGAAATCCTTTTCCGTTCTGGCTGACAAGGCCAAGGCGGCGCTCTCCAGTTGATATTCAGGCGGCACGCCCCGCCACGAGAGACGGTACCGCAGAAAGGGAAAGGTCGAATGGCCTTTCCCTTTTCTTTTCTTGCAGGCAGACTGGATCGTGACTAACACCGTACACACAATGGAAGAACAGCTAAAGGCCCTGATGAAGGAGGCAGAAGCGGCCGTGGCCGCGGCGATCGATGTGGCGGCGGTGGAGGATATCCGCGTCCGGTATCTGGGTAAAAAGGGTGTGCTGACCGAGCAGTTAAAAAATCTCGGCAATATGTCTCCGGAGGAGCGGCCGCGCGTCGGTGCCGTGGTCAATCAGGCCAAGGAAACGCTGCTGGAAAAGCTCCGCACACGTAAGCAGGAATTGGAAACCTCCGCCCGTGACCTGCAGCTGACACGCGAAATCATGGATGTCACGCTCCCGGGACGTGGCATGCGTCAGGGAGGTCCGCACCCGATAACACGCACCTTGGAACGCCTCGAAACGCTTTTCACGCGCATGGGATTCGCCGTGGCTGAAGGTCCGGAAATCGAGGACGACTATCATAATTTTGAGGCGCTCAATATTCCGCCGGACCACCCCTCGCGGGCTATGCACGACACTTTTTATTTCGACGCGCATCGGCTACTGCGCACGCATACCTCCCCGGTGCAGATCCGCTACATGAAAACGAACAAACCGCCCCTGCGTATCATCGCCCCGGGGCGCGTCTATCGCTGTGATTCGGATGTGACCCACACGCCTATGTTTCACCAGATTGAAGGATTGATGGTGGATGAGGGCGTGAGCTTCGCCGATCTCAAGGGTGTGCTGGGCGACTTTCTTTCCCGGTTTTTCGAGAAACCGCTGAAATTACGATTTCGTCCATCTTATTTCCCGTTCACCGAGCCGTCGGCGGAAGTCGACATCAGTTGTGTTATCTGTTCATCTCGCGGCTGCCGTGTCTGCAAAAACACCGGCTGGCTCGAGGTGCTGGGAGCCGGCATGGTGCACCCGGAGGTGTTCCGGCATGTCGGTATCAACAGCGAACGCTGGACCGGGTTTGCCTTCGGTCTGGGTGTGGAGCGCTTGGCCATGCTGCGATATGGCGTTAACGATCTGCGATTATTTTACGAGAATGATTTGCGTTTCTTGCAACAGTTCAAATAAAAATGATTAACCCACCGATGATCATGGATAAACAGGGATCATTACTTTTCAGTCGGGTAATTATCTCTGCTCAAGTTTCAACATCAACGTTTCCGTCATTCTCATTCTTATGAAAATAAGTGAACAATGGCTGCGTGAGTGGGTGTCACCGAGATTGGATCGGAAAGCCTTGACAAATCGCATGACAATGGCCGGATTGGAAGTGGGCGCAATCGAACCTGTAGCCCCCAAACTGAATCAAGTCGTGGTCGGGCGAATTGAGTCGATCACCGTCCACCCCTCGGCAGAAAAGCTCCGGATATGCCGCGTTAATATCGGTAACGATCGACGGCTTGATATCGTGTGTGGTGCCGCCAATGCTGCCGTTGGCATGCTGGCTCCCGTAGCGCTGAAGGGCGCAATGTTGCCCGATGGCATCCGCATCAACCGCGCCGATATTCAGGGTGTGCCTTCATCCGGTATGCTCTGTTCCGCACGGGAACTGGGACTGACCGAATCGGCCGAAGGCCTGCTGGTTCTGGATAAAGATGCGAAACCGGGAACATCCTTGTTGGAATACCTCGGGCTGGACGATGTCTCCCTGGAGATCGACTTGACACCCAATCGCGGGGATTGCCTGAGCGTGGCAGGGCTCGCGAGGGAACTGGCGGCCATCACCGGCACGAAAGTGAAATTCCCCGTCATCAAGGCGGTGAAACCAAAGCATCGGCAACGAGTTCCGGTCAAACTCGATGCGCCAAGCGGCTGTTCACGTTATGTGGGACGCATCATAAGTGGAATCAATCCGCTGGCGACTACGCCAACGTGGATACAGGAAAAACTGCGCCGCAGCGGTGTGCGCAGCATCCACCCGGTGGTGGATGTTACCAATTTCGTCATGCTCGAATGGGGCCAGCCCATGCATGCGTTCGATCTCGCGAAAATCAGCGGAACGATTCATGTGCGCCTTTCCAAGAAGAATGATTCGCTAACGCTGCTAGATGGAAGCCGCCTGACGCTCAAGCCCGGCAATTTGCTGATTGCCGACGATAAGCGGCCGTTGGCACTGGCCGGCATCATGGGTGGCATGGATTCCGCCGTTGGCAATGCGACAGAAAATGTATTTCTGGAAAGCGCCTGGTTTCGTCCAGTCACGATATCGTCTCGATCACGCGATTTAGGATTGCAAACGGAATCCTCGTATCGATTCGAGCGCGGGGTCGATCCCCACTTGCAGGTTAACGCCATGGAACGGGCCACGGCCCTGTTGCTGGATGTTGTTGGCGGCCGTCCGGGTCCCTTGGTCGAACAGACGGCCAATCGTCATCTCCCGCGCAATGCACCGGTTACGCTGAGGCAGGATCGGATTAACCGGCTTCTCGGTATCCGTCTCTCTTCCAAAGAAACGGAAAAGATATTGACTCACCTCGGGATGAAAGTGAAAAAATTCGCGAAACACTGGACCGTCACACCCCCGTCGTATCGGTTTGACATAAATTATGAAGTTGATCTGATTGAGGAAATCGCGCGCATTCACGGCTATGAAAATATCCCCAGTCAGCGCCCGCAACTGGAAATGGTTGTTGAACCTGTGCCTGAATCAGATGTGGGGGAAACCCGCATACGCGCCGTCCTGATCGACCGGGATTATCAGGAGATCGTAACCTATAGTTTTGTTGATCCTAAAATTCAGGCGCTGGTGGATCCTGTGGCACGCCCAGCTCGGCTGGCTAACCCCATCAGCGCGGACATGGCGGTCATGCGCACTTCTCTTTGGCCCGGATTGTTGCAGACCATTCTCTATAACCAGAACCGCCAGCAACCGCGTGTGCGTCTGTTTGAAGTTGGCCATGTTTTCCGGCTTTCAGAAGGAGAATTCAGCGAGCAAGCCATGCTTGCCGGGGCCGCCTATGGCGATGCCGTGCCGGAACAATGGGGTGTCACGCGACGGGCGGTTGACTTTCATGACATCAAAGGGGACGTGGAGGCATTGCTGACACTGGCCGGCCTTGGGCTGGTCGCTGAATTCGTGCCCGGGCAGCATCCGGTGTTACATCCGGGCCAAACAGCGGAAATCCGGTTTCAGGGTGCCCGGGTGGGGGTAATGGGTGTCACGCATCCAGAGGTCCAGACCCGGCTTGGCCTGGAACGTCCGGCGGTACTCTTTGAGATCAAATTGGATACACTGCGAAACGGGAAAATCCCGAAATTCCATGAATTTTCAAGATTTCCCGCAATCCGCCGAGATCTTGCTATCCTTGTAAAAGATACGACACCTGCCCAGGCTGTATTGGACTGCGTGCGTCAGGTGGCAGGAAGCTTGCTTGTCAACCTTGAGCTATTTGACGAGTATCGTGGGAAAGGTATTGATTCCGGAAGAAAAAGTTTGGCTCTGGGCTTGACCTTGCAGGACTCTTCGCGCACTCTTAATGAAGACGATGTGGAGCGGGTAATGGCGGAAGTAATATCCGCTTTGCAATCCCGGCTGGGAGGCCAGCCACGTCGGTAAAGTAAAACCCTTTGGGAATAAAGAGAAAAGGTAGCGACCTATGGCATTGACCAAAGCTGATCTTGCGGAAAACCTGTTTAACGAGCTGGGTCTGAACAAGCGGGAGGCTAAGGAGTTTGTCGAAATCTTCTTTGACAGGATTCGGGGAGCCCTAGCCGAAGGGGAACAGGTAAAACTCTCCGGTTTTGGCAATTTCTCCCTGCGCCAGAAGAATTCCCGCCCCGGACGTAACCCGAAGACCGGCGAGGAAATACCCATTACCGCCCGGCGCGTCGTCACTTTCCGCGCCAGCCACAAACTCAAGGAACGAGTCGAGCAGAACGCCAATGCGAACCGTGAAAAGTTCAAAAATCAGGCGGAACTAAATGCTTGACCCAGGCGAGAATCACGAGCTTCCTACAATACCCGGCAAGCGCTACTTCACCATCGGTGAAGTGAGCGACTTGTGTGCGGTCAAGCCTCACGTGCTGCGCTATTGGGAGCAGGAATTTCCCCAGCTGAAGCCGGTTAAGCGCCGTGGTAACCGGCGCTACTATCAGCGGCATGACGTGATTCTTATACGCCAGATACGCAGCTTGCTCTATGTCGAAGGCTTCACCATCAGCGGTGCACGCAACAAGCTAGAGGTGGATAATCCCGTTCCCCTCGATGCCAACCGTCAACAGGCCATTAAGACACTCATTCTTGAGCTGGAAGATGTCCTGTCCATGCTGAAAAAAATCTAATTTCTCCTTGTTTCATGCGGATTCTCGGGTATGATGTCGGCCGCAACTCTGCGGCACATCATGCGGCATTCTTCCACGCCAATACACAATCGGGGCGTAGCGCAGCCTGGTAGCGCACCACCTTGGGGTGGTGGTGGTCGGAGGTTCAAATCCTCTCGCCCCGACCAATCCGAAAGCGCATGTCAGACATCCATGGCGCGACTTTATCGACTTCGGATAATACCGGTCGGTCCTGATAGCGCAGCGCTTCTTGCTTCGCTTGCCAGTTTCTCAACGGCAGTACCCCGTCTGCCAGTCCTGGACATGCCATCCATGATATGGCCATTCAACGGCCCGAACATCCAACGGAAGTGTATGAAAGGTTTGTCTTCCCCTCGTGCAGGCGTTCGTCGGGATGGAAAGACATTTAAGTGTCATCGCCTGTTTCGACTTAACTCTCTCACTCCGGCAATTTTAAGCAAGATTGATGCGTATCCTTCTCAGCAACGATGACGGTTATCTCGCCCCCGGGCTGGCCTGCTTGGCACGGGCCTTGGCGCCGATTGCCGAGGTGGATGTGGTGGCACCGGAGCGCGATCGTAGCGGTGCTAGCAACTCGCTTACGCTAACGCACCCATTGCGTGTTCAGAAAGGCGATAACGGTTTTTATTATGTTGATGGCACACCAACTGATTGCGTGCATTTGGCCATTACCGGACTGCTCGAACAGGAACCCGACATCGTCATTGCCGGTATCAACCGTGGCGCCAATCTCGGTGATGACGTGATTTACTCCGGCACAGTGGCGGCCGCGATGGAAGGACGCTTCCTGGGGCTGCCGGCTATCGCGGTGTCGCTCGCGAGC
>DATCZH010000034.1:0-7889 GCA_036526015.1 Sulfuricaulis sp. | reverse complement strand
GAAATCCTGACCCTGGCCGGTCTGCGCGTGCGCGTGGGCTCCCTGCTGCCCGACCTGCATGAACCCAGAGTCATCGACCTGCCGTCCGGGCGCCGCCTCACCCTCGAACCGCTGGTGCGCCAGGACAACAAGGTCACGGTGGCCGGCTTCACGCCCTGCTTCGTGCTGCTGAACAACGATCTGTCGGGCAAATTGCCTCCGCTCCTGGAAAATCTCGAACAACCGGTCGCACCACCGGTATCGCTCGGCTGGTGGAAGCGGCTGAAGTCACGGCATTTCACCCATTATCAACAGATCGTGAAGGAATTCGCCGGGCTCGTGACCCTGGATCCGTGGCTGATCAATCCGGTCTTTCGCAAGTGCGGCAAAATCAATTTCGAAAAACGCGAAGGCGAGGAATGCCTCGTTAACTACGTCGAGGAGGTCCTGGCCGAGGTGCGCGTGAAATACCGCGAGTACGGCATTGACCAGGACCCCTTCGCCATCGTCAAGGCCGACGCCGGCACGTACGGCATGGCCATCATGACAGTGAAGAACGCCGAGGAAGTGCGCGCGCTCAATCGCAAGCAACGGAACAAAATGTCGCACCTCAAGGAAGGGCAGTCGGTGCAGGACGTCATGGTCCAGGAAGGCGTGTACACCTTCGAGACCTGGGGCGCCGCCAATGCCGTGGCCGAACCGGTGGTCTACATGATCGACCACTACGTGATCGGCGGCTTTTACCGCGTACATACCGAGCGCCGCCCGGATGAAAACCTGAATGCCCCGGGCATGCATTTCGAGCCGCTTGCCTTCGCCGAGACCTGCATCTATCCGGACCCGCAACAATCCCCCGACGCCAATCCCAACCGTTTCTATGCCTATGGCGTGATCGCGCGCCTCGCCCTGCTTGCCGCGGCGCGCGAGACCCGCGACGCGGCCCAGGCATCTCCGCAAGCCGAGGGCAGCCTTAAACAGGCCGCTCCCTGACATCACTCATCAGCGATCCCCATGACGATTCGACTCGGCGTGGTGATGGATCCCATCGGGTCCATCAAGGTTCACAAAGACAGCACACTCGCCATGTTGCTGGAAGCGCAGCGCCGCGCCTGGTCTATCCGCTACATGGAACAAGGTGACCTATTTCTGCGCGATGGCCAGAGCTTTGCGCGCCATCGCGCGCTCAAGGTGTTCGACAACCCCAGTCGCTGGTTCGAATGGGGTGATGAAAAGACCGGGCCGCTGTCCGATCTCGATGTCATCCTGATGCGCAAAGACCCGCCGTTCGATATGGAGTATGTTTACACTACTTATCTTCTGGAACGCGCCGAAGATGCTGGCGTGTTGGTGGTCAACAAACCGCGCAGCCTGCGCGATGCCAACGAAAAGCTATTCACCGCCTGGTTTCCGCAATGCACTCCACCCACACTGGTCACGCGGGCGGGCGGGCGGTTACGCGATTTTCTTGCCGAGCACGGGGACATTGTCCTGAAGCCGCTGGGAAGCATGGGGGGTGAATCCATTTTCCGCCTGCGGCGCCATGATCCGAACACGAACGTCGTCATCGAAACCCTGAGCGTAAATGCCTCTCGCTACGTCATGGCGCAACGCTTCATTCCGGAAATCGCCCAGGGGGACAAGCGCATCCTGCTGATCGACGGTGAACCGATCCCGTACGCTCTCGCGCGTATTCCGGTTGAAGGTGAATTCCGGGGCAATCTCGCGGTGGGCGGCAAAGGCGTGGGCCTAGCGCTGTCCGAGCGCGACCGCTGGATCTGTGCCCAAGTCGGACCGCTGTTGCGGGAAAAAGGGCTGTTGTTCGTGGGGCTCGATGTCATCGGCGACTACCTGACGGAAATCAATGTCACCAGTCCGACCTGCGTCCGGGAACTCGACCGGCACTACCACTTGAACATCAGCGCCACACTCATGGACGCCATCGAAGCCCGGCTCGCTCCGGACGGGGCAAGGCGCCGGAGTTAAGATATACTTTTTCTATAAAATTCCATGGGTATTTTTGTTTAGGGTATGACAGCCCAGACGATTACAGGTATTTCCCAAAACGATCGCTTCGGGGTGAGCATGTTTGGCTCGTTCCTGGTGCACATGGTGGTAATACTGGGCGTGACTTTTTCATTGCCCAAGCTCCGTGATTTGCCGGGATTGCCCACGCTGGAAATCACGCTGGTGCAGACCGCCAGCGACAAGCGCACACTGGATCCTGAATTTCTCGCGCAGGCCAACCAGGAAGGTGGCGGTGACAGTGACGCCGCCGAGATTGCGAAAAACCCGCTCCCGGTGCGCGAGATCAGCCCCGTCAACCGCGACTTCCCGACGTTCCAATCGAAACCGCAGAAGCGCGTGAAGTCTGAACGCGAGTTGACTACGATGCTTTCACTCGAAGATTCACGAAAAATCAAAGACCAAGAAAGCCGGCCGGAAAAAAAGGAACCGCAATTGCAGCCGCCGAGCCTTGGCCTCATGGCGCGCGCTGAGATACAGGAAGAACGTGCGCGCCTCAACGCCGAGATCAGCCGTACGTGGCAGGAATTCCAGAAACGCCCGCGGCACAAGTTCCTGAACGCCCGAACCCAGGAATACAAATATGCCGCTTACATGGACGCCTGGCGCGCCAAGGTCGAGCGCATCGGAAATCTCAATTATCCCGACGAGGCCAAGCGCCGGGGCCTCACGGGACATTTGCTTCTCGACGTGGCGCTCAACGCCGATGGCACGATCAACAACGTTTCCGTGCGCCGCTCCTCCGGTCAGAAAATCCTGGATGACGCCGCGATCCGCATTGTAGAACTGTCGGCGCCGTTCGCGCCATTCCCTCCTGAGATTCGCGCGGACCTGGACATCCTGCACATTACCCGTACCTGGAAATTCAACGAATCCGGAATCTCAAGCGAAAATTGATCATCAGGGGGTGTTTCGCTTGAGTCCGGCGTGCGTCTGCCGGATACTGTTTCGCATGAAAAGTTCCGATTCACTTGCCAATCATTTCCTGATTGCCATGCCGAGCCTCGTGGACGTGAATTTCGCACGCAGTGTCACACTTATCTGCGAACATTCCGAGGAGGGGTCCATGGGTATAGTGATCAACCGCCTGACCGACTTGCATCTCGGCGACATTTTCGCCCAGCTGGGCATTGCCCCGGAAAAGGCCAGCCGCGCCGATAACGTGGTTTATCTCGGCGGCCCGGTGCAGAACAATCGCGGCTTTGTCCTGCACGAACCCCTGGGCGAGTGGGAATCCACTCTCCCGGTCACGGACCGGTTCGGCGTTTCCACCTCGCGCGACATCCTCGAAGCCATCGCGGAAAACCGCGGTCCGGAAAAATTCATCGTGGCGCTGGGCTACGCCGGCTGGGGGGCAGGCCAGCTGGAGCGCGAGATTTCCGAAAATTCCTGGCTGTCGGGGCCGGCGAACCGGGAGATTATCTTCGAACTCCCCGTGGAACATCGCTGGAAAGCCGCCGCCGGGCTTGTCGGTGTCGATCTCACCACGCTTTCCGGTGAGGCGGGTCACGCTTGAAGAATCGAAGTTTCCTGGCTTTCGACTACGGGGAGAAATACATCGGGGTGGCAATCGGCAGCAGCCATACACGCCAGGCCGAAGCCGTGACCACCTTGCGCGGTTCCGCCAAAAATCCCGATTGGTCAGGCGTTTCACGGCTAATTGATGAGTGGCACCCGGATGCCCTGATCGTCGGCCTGCCGCTCAACATGGACGGCAGTGACAACCCCATGACCCGCGCCGCCCGGGCATTTGGACATCGCCTGAAGGAACGCTACAATTTGCCAGTACACATGGTCGATGAACGTCTCTCAACGCTGACCGCCCGGGATATCCTGAACGAGGCGGGCGTTCCCATGAGACGACACAAGTCCCGGCTCGATAAGTTGGCCGCTCAAACTATCCTGCAAGCCTTCCTGAACGAACTTCCTGGAGATTCCCCGTGACGGCAGCGATCGACGTGGCCGCGGCGCTGGCGCGCATGGTGGAACAGCTGCAGCCGGCACTGAAAAGCGATCCCCTTATGATCGGCATCCATACCGGCGGAGTCTGGGTGGCCGAGCGCCTCCACCAATTGCTCAATCTCAATGAAGCACTCGGCACACTCGACATTTCCTTCTATCGCGACGACTTCACCCGCGTCGGCATGAACCCGCAGGTTCGCACCTCACATCTCCCGGTGAACGTGGAAGACCGGCACCTCATCCTGGTGGATGACGTGTTACATACCGGTCGGACCATCCGCGCCGCGCTCAATGAAATCTTTGACTACGGCCGTCCGGCTTCGGTGCTCCTCGCTTGTCTTGTGGAGCGTGGCGGACGCGAATTGCCCATCGAGCCCCAGGTTGTGGGCGAGCACGTCAAGCTCGGCAGGAACCAGCACGTCAAACTGCTTGGCCCGGAAAAATTGGAATTGCGCATTCAGGAGGGCAACGGGTGAATCAGGGCCTTCAATTCGATGACACTGGCCGCTTGCGCCATCTGCTCACCATTGAAGGTCTTTCCCGTCAAACCATTTTAGAAATTCTGGATACCGCCGAATCATTCATTTCGGTGGGTCAGCGCGAGATCAAGAAAATTCCGCTGCTGCGCGGCAAGACCGTCGTCAACCTATTCTTCGAATTCAGCACTCGCACCCGCACCACTTTCGAAATCGCCGCCAAACGTCTGTCGGCGGACGTGATCAACTTGAGCGTCGGTTCATCGAGCACCGCCAAAGGTGAAACACTGCTCGACACCATTCGCAACCTCGAGGCCATGCACACGGACCTGTTCGTGGTACGTCATGGCGAATCCGGGGCGGCGCACATGATAGCGCGCCATGTGCCCCCGCACGTGCGTATCATCAACGCCGGCGATGGACGCCACGCCCACCCCACCCAAGGCTTGCTCGACATGTTCACCATCCGCCGATACAAGGGCGATTTCGGAAAACTCAAAGTGGCCATTGTCGGTGATATCCTGCACTCGCGCGTGGCACGTTCACAGATCCACGCACTCAAGACCCTCGGAGTCGCGGAACTGCGTGTGGTTGCGCCCAAGACCTTGCTGCCCACGGCAGTGGAGAAGCTGGGGGTAATTTCCTGTACCCGCATGGAAGATGGTCTCGATGGCGTGGACGTGGTGATGATGCTGCGCCTGCAGCGCGAACGCATGCAGGGCGCGCATATCCCGAGCGAACATGAATATTTCAATCTCTTCGGCCTCACGCCCGCGAAACTCGCGCTAGCAGCGAAGGAGGCTATCGTCCTGCATCCGGGCCCGATGAACCGGGGACTTGAAATCGATTCCGCCGTGGCCGACGGGCCGCAATCCGTCATTCTCCCGCAGGTGACCTATGGCATCGCCGTGCGCATGGCGGTCATGGCACTGATCATGGGAGGTACCCCGGGGAATCGCGAGGAAACACGTGGTGCGGCCGCGGGTGGGGTGCGCACGTCCGGCACGGGGAGGAAACGTAAGTGAGCCTCGTTATCCAGGGTGGGCGATTGATCGACCCGGCCAATCGCGTGGACGGAAAAAAAGATCTTTACATCGATGACAACGGTTTCGTGGTTGGCGTGGGAAAGCCGCCAACTGGCTTCAAGGCCAGAAACACCCTCTTGGCGCAAGATAAGATTGTCTGTCCGGGGCTCGTGGACCTGCGCGCACGGCTGCGCGAACCCGGGCTGGAATACAAGGCCACCATTGAATCCGAGGTGCATGCCGCCGTCGCGGCCGGCATCACCACGCTTTGCTGTCCGCCCGACACGCTGCCCGTCATCGACACTCCGGCCATGGCGCAGATGCTGCAATCGCGGGCTTGGCGCTTCGGGCTCGCTTTCATCCACCCGCTGGGCGCTCTGACCCAGCGGCTCGAAGGCAAGCTGCTGGCCGACATGGAGGCGCTCGACGAGGCCGGATGCGTCGGCTTCACCAATGCCCTGTCACCGGTGACCGACACGCTGGTGATGCGCCGCGCCCTGGAATACGCCACCACCCTCGACCTGACCGTCTTCCTCCATGCCGAAGATCCGTGGTTGCGTAACGGCGGGTGCGTGCACGAAGGCGAGGTCGGCACCCGTCTGGGACTACCCGGAATACCGGAGGCCGCTGAGACCGTCGGGGTGGCACGCGACCTCGCGCTGATCGAACAAACCGGCTGTCGTGCACACTTTTGCGGATTATCGAGTGCGCGCGCCGCCACCATGGTAGCCGCCGCGCAAAAGAAAGGATTGCCGGTAAGCGCCGACACCACGGCGCATCACTTGCACTTGACCGAGCACGACATTGGCGATTTCAACACCTTGTGTCATGTGCGCCCACCGCTGCGTGGCCAGCACGATCGCGAAGGATTGCGCAAGGCGATCAGCAATGGAACCATCGCTGCCATTTGCTCGGATCACCAACCGCACGAGCCAGATGCCAAGCTCGCGCCCTTCGCCCGTTCCGAACCCGGCATCTCGGCACTGGAGACCCTGCTCCCGCTGTCTCTCAAACTGGTGGACGAGAAACTGCTCACGCTGGCGGAAGCCATTGCCCTCCTAACTCACAAGCCGGCGGAAATAATCGGCGTGGAAACCGGCCATCTCGGCCTCGGCGCCACCGCCGATATCTGTATCTTCGATCCCGAGGCGCGCTGGACCCTGACCGAGGACAGGCTGGTCTCGCGCGGCCACAACACGCCATTTCTCGGTCAGACATTCCACGGACGGGTTACCCACACGTTGGTGGGCGGGAAACTGGTTTACGAATTTCCCCCAGCATAATTGCCGATGAGACGATTTGTGGCAGGCTGTTTTCGCGGAAGCAATAGAAACAACAAAGCCCCGTCAGGGGCTTTATTTTTTCAGGAGATAAATCAGTTTATTGCGGTTATTTGACGGTCACGTTGCGCATGGATTCGCCCAGTTCGCGGTTTTTCGAGTCCTTGCCCTCGAGCTTGATGCGCAGACGCACGTCGTTGACCGAGTCGGCGTTGCGCAGGGCATCATCGTAGGAAATGAGATCAGCCTCGTACAGGTTAAACAGCGACTGATCGAAGGTCTGCATTCCGGCCTCGGTCGACTTGGCCATGAGTTCCTTGATCTCCGGAATTTTGCCTTCCATGATCAGGTCAGCGATCAGCGGTGAGTTGATCATGACTTCAACCGCGGGCACGCGCCCCTTGCCGGTTTTCATCGGAATCAGGCGCTGTGAAATGATCGCCTTCAAATTAAGCCCCAGATCCATCAGCAGCTGGTTGCGCTTATCCTCAGGGAAGAAGTTGATAATGCGATCGAGCGCCTGGTTGGCGTTGTTGGCGTGTAGCGTGGACAGACACAAGTGGCCGGTTTCGGAAAACTGGATGGCGAGATCCATGGTCTCGCGCGAACGGACTTCGCCGATCAGGATCACGTCCGGTGCCTGGCGCATGGCGTTTTTCAAAGCCACTTCGTAGGAACTGGTATCCACGCCAACCTCGCGTTGATTCACGATGCAATTCTTGTGGTCGTGAACAAATTCTACCGGGTCTTCGATGGTAAGAATGTGTCCGTAGCTGTACTCGTTGCGGTAACCGACCATGGCTGCGAGTGAGGTGGATTTGCCCGAACCGGTGCCACCGACGAACAGGATCAGTCCTCGTTTGGTCAGCGCCAGATCGGCCAGTACCTTGGGCAGATGCAGGTCATCGAAACGCGGAATGTCAGTGTTGATGGTGCGCAGCACCATGCCCACGCGCTGCTGCTGCATGAAAACGTTCACGCGGAAACGGCCGATCTCCTGCGGGGCAATAGCGAAATTGCATTCGTTGTTGGCCTCGAACTGGCGGCGCTGATCCTCGTTCATGATGCAGTAGGCGAAGGCTCGTGACTGTTCCGGCGTGAGTGCCTGCTTCGTGACCGGCATGAGCTTGCCGTCCACCTTAATG
>DATCZH010000033.1:0-4764 GCA_036526015.1 Sulfuricaulis sp. | reverse complement strand
TTGAAGAGACAACCACGCCAAAACAGAAATTCGCGCGATTTATATTAGAATTCACTTATATAGCTACAATAGACGCGAGCATTCAAACACAAGGCCCGACAGGGCACAAGCGATGTAATGACATTTGCGGACTATTGGTGGTAATTATTGATTCCGCCTTGTGGGATGCGAAACCGAATACGGTAGGGATTCCAATGAAAAAGCCGGGCCATTTTCACTACCGAGGTGCAAATCTCCTACTTCAGCGCTAGAGATTTGGATAACTGCTAGAAAATCAAAACCATTATCCGGTGCAGGTTGCACGGCGACCACCGTACCGGCCGATTGACCGGGAAAGTTTGGCGCGAAAATATCATCGCCCGGGTGGGGCATGGCATCACCCTCGAAGTGCGCACGGTACATGCGCTGTTTAAGCCGGCCGAGGTATTGCATGCGGGCCACGATTTCCTGGCCGGGGTAGCATCCTTTCTTGAAATTCACGCCGCCGACAATTTCAAGATTTGCCATCTGCGGCACGAAAGCCTCGCTGGTCTCAGGCGCCACGCTTGGGATCCCCGCCATGATGTCCAGCCACTGCCACACCGGGGGGCCGACCGGGGCTGCATTGTTTTTTAATGCATTCCATAACTTCTTGGCCGCCTCCGTGGGCGCAATAATTTCAAATCGCGGTTGGGGGCCGGTTAATTTAATTGTCGTAATGTCATTGCGCATCTCACAGCCGTCAACAACGGTCGGCGCAAAACCGGTGGCATCACGCAAAAGTTTTTCGGCCGCTGGCCCGGATATCCCGAGTGTAACCAGTTCGTTATCAGCCTGATCGAGGGTGACTTTCGCGCGCAATACGAACATCTTCAGGCGCTGGAGAGTGGGCTCCCGCAGTGAGGCGGGCAATTGCAGCAAGGTGTCATCATTCCGGCGGAACAGCCGGAAGATGGCAAGCATCCGTCCCTTGGGACTGCACCAGGCGGCGAGTTGGCTGTGCGTGGCGTCCAGCTGGCGCAGGTCGTTGCTGAGTTGGCCGTTGAGAAAATTCTGCGTGTCCGGACCATGCGCCCGAATCAGCGACAAATCGGAGAGATCCGCCAGTACATTCTCGTTCGCAGCGGCACGTCGTTCCCCCGCGGCATTACCGAAATGCTGCACGCGGTCGTTCTCAAGCTTGACTCCCTGCTGTTGCAGGAAGGTTCTCCACGTCTCGTTCACGGTTTGCTGCTTCCCGTTAATTCAGGGAGCCAAATCATAGCGGAATCCCCGCAGGCATGGAAAAAGCTAGACGCCAAGATAGAGCTGTTTAAACTATAGAGGCTTCAAGATTCCCTCTATCTCAAAGGGTTTATATCGGGACGCGCAAGGAAGAATTACATCGCTGTCATGCCAAAGAAACATAAACGTCCCGTCTACCTGAATCTCGTCAAAATCCGGCTGCCCGTGGGCGGCGTGCTTTCCATCCTGCACCGCATCACCGGCGTGATTCTGGTCCTGCTGCTGCCATTGGCTCTGTATCTATTTGACCGTTCGCTGCAAGACTCCACGGCCTTTGCTGAGATATCCAGCCGCGTAAGCAGTCTCGAAGGCCGGATTGTCATCCTTATTATGGTATGGGTCTTCGCCCAGCACTTCCTGTCCGGCATCCGGCATTTGTTGCTGGATATCGGCATTGGCGATTCCAAACCCATCGCGCGCCGTAACGCCTGGCTGGCCTTTGCCGCCTCGGGAGCTGTCGTAATTTTCACGGGGGTGTGCCTATGGAACGCATGAGATCCTTAGGCAGCGCTCACGCCGGGATGATGCTGTGGCTGTGGCAACGTCTGACTTCGATCTACATGGCCGGCTTCGTGGTCTATGTCATCGTGCACTTAAGCCTGTCGCCGGTGCGCGACCACGCCGCGTGGATAGCCTGGATGGCCCTCGGTTACGTGCGCCTGGCTTGGGCGGTTTTCATCCTGAGCATCCTGGTGCACGCCTGGATCGGGATGCGCAGCGTTTATTTCGATTACCTGCCCCCGTTGTGGCTGCGCTCAATTGTTTCACTGCTCACCGCCCTCGGCCTGCTGGTCTTGGGCCTGTGGGCGGCGCGGATTCTTCTCGCATGAAAAACATCGCGCGCCGGCGGTTCGATTGCCTCGTCATCGGCGCCGGGGGCGGGGGCCTGCGCGCGGCGCTGCAATTAGCGCAGGGCGAGGCGCATGTGGCCGTGGTCTCCAAGGTCTTCCCCACGCGATCGCACACGGTCGCGGCCCAGGGCGGCATCAATGCCGCACTCGGCAATGTGCAGCCGGACAACTGGCATTGGCACATGTACGACACGGTCAAGGGCAGCGATTACTTGGGCGATCAGGACGCGATCGAATACATGTGCCGCGCCGCGGCGCACCTGGTGATCGAGCTGGAACATTACGGTGTGCCATTTTCGCGTTTGGAGAACGGGCGCATCTATCAGCGCGCCTTCGGCGGTCAGAGCCAGAATTTCGGCGGGGAACAAGCGCAACGTACCTGCCCCGCGGCCGATCGCACCGGGCATGCCATGCTGCATGCGCTCTATCAACAGAACTTAAAAGCCCGCACGCATTTTTTCGATGAATTTTTTGCCATTGATTTGCTGATGGATGCGGAGGGCTATGCGCTCGGCGCCTTGGTCATTGAAATTGAAACCGGCGAGCCGTTAATTATTGAAGCCAAGACCACGCTCATCGCCACCGGCGGGGTGGCGCGCATCTACCGCACCACCACGAATGCGCTTATCAACACCGGCGATGGTATGGCCATGGCGCTGCGCGCCGGCATCCCGTTGCAGGACATGGAATTCGTGCAGTTCCATCCCACCGGAATCGCCGGCAAGGGCATGCTGATGTCAGAAGGCGTGCGCGGCGAGGGCGGATATTTGATCAACAGCGAAGGCGAGCGCTTCATGGAGCATTACGCCCCCAAGGCCAAGGACCTCGCCAGCCGCGACGTCGTCAGCCGTTCGATTTACGAAGAGGTCCACGCCGGGCGCGGTTGTGGGCCGAAGAAGGATCACGTGCTGCTCAAGGTCGATCACCTCGGCGAGGAGATCATCTCCAAGCGCCTGCCGGGCATCCGCGAGTTGGCCATCCGCTTCGCGAACGTCGACCCGGTGGAAAAACCCGTCCCGGTCTATCCCACGGCGCATTACACCATGGGCGGCATTCCCACCAACCGCTTTGGCCAGGTCGTGGTGCCGGTGCACACCGGGCCGGAAGAGGAAGTGCCGGGCCTGTACGCCGTGGGTGAATGCGCCTGTGTGTCGGTGCACGGCGCCAACCGCCTTGGCGGCAATTCGCTGCTCGATATCATCGTCTTTGGCCGCGCCGCCGGCAATCACATCCTCGAATATCTGAAGGAAAACCCTCGCCACCGCGTTCTGCCGGAAGAATCCATTGACCGCGCCATGGCGCGCCTCACACGCTGGGACAAGCAAGGGGAGGGCGAGTCGGTGGATCTGATTTGTGATGAGCTACGCCTGACCATGGAAGAACATTGTGGCGTGTTCCGGGATCAGAAAATTCTCGACGCCGGAATCAATAAGGTCGTTGCGCTGCAAGCACGTTTAAAACAAGCCACGCTGCGCGACCACAGCAAAGTGTTCAACACCGCCCGTATTGAAGCTCTGGAACTGGAAAACCTGATGGATATTGCCCTCGCCACGGTCCACTCCGCCGCCGCGCGCTTGGAGTCTCGCGGCGCGCATTCGCGCACCGACTATCCCGAGCGCGACGACAAGAACTGGCTCAAGCACACCCTGTACAGCAAGGAAGGCAACAAGCTCGACTACAAGCCGGTGCGGTTAAAACCAATCAGCGTTGAGACGTTTCCGCCGAAGGAGCGAGTTTATTAATGATGCAAAATATGCTTATAGCTGTCGTAGTAATATTATTCAGCGTGATTACCCTCGTCCTTTGAAGATGCGCTCCAGATGTTCCAGGTCGTTCACGACGCGCCAGTCGGAGGCGCCGGCGCTGCGGGCGCGCTTTTCCCACCATTCCAAGCGTCCGAGATAGCGACGCGGGTCGACATTGTCGGTGGTAAGCTTGGTGACGTTGAGCGCAATAATGCGAATTCCTTTTAAATCAATCGGAAAATCCCGCACGGTTTTGTAATCCAGCTCTTCCTGCATGTCGGAGAAGATCAGGATGGTTTTCTGGCCGGCTCCGGTTTCATTCAGGAATTCCGAGGCCTGAATGATGCCACCGGTGATGTCGGTGTAGGCGCTGCCTTTTTTGAGATCAGCCTTGAAGGTCCCGACCTTATGCGAAAAGTCTCGTTTCTGTCCGTTGATCTGCATCGGGTCTTTGGACAGAGTTACCTTGGCGATGATGTCCTTCTCGGAGAAGCTGCGACTCTTCACCCGCGCCACCGCCAGCGAATCGCCTGATTTCATGTTACCCAGCAGGTAACTCACGACGCGCTGGGCTTTGTCGAGTTCCTTCGCGTACGTCCCTGAGGTGTCCACCAGCATGTAAATCGCCTGCGAGTGCGCACGCGGGTCGGCGCAAGAGCTAGCAAGCAGGCCAAAAGCGAGAAGCGGAACAATCCAAAAGCGCCGGTTCATAGCACTTGCTCCCCTTGCTTGGACAAGGCGGCCATCCCGCCCGCCCGGCCCGGCGGCAGGGCGGGCTGGCGTGGGGCACGGTTCAGTACCGCGCGCTCAATGATCAAGGGCAAGAAAATAATCGCATCGTAAAGATACTCCGTGCCCTTGCCGATCTGGCGCACCATGCTGGAGAAAAAACGCATGACAAAGCC
>DATCZH010000032.1:0-4088 GCA_036526015.1 Sulfuricaulis sp. | reverse complement strand
GCAGATCGGCATCGCCCATGGTCAGCCCCCGTAGAGATAGAGAAAGAATGTGTTCAGCAGATAGAGCGAAAGCAGCAGCAGGCTGGCCCAGCCGACGGTCTTGATCACGCGCGTGCGCGGGCGATAGAACAATCCCACGACCGCCACCCCGCTCATCATCACCGCCGAGAGCGCTGACACCGCGTGCAACGGGGAAACGTAAGACAGCAACGGACCCCTGATAAAGACGATGTCGTCGATCGCGATGATCACCAGGTTGAACAGGTTGCTGCCGAGCAGATTGCTGATGGCGAGATCGAGCGCGCCGATGCGCAAAGCCGAAATCGTCACCACAATTTCCGGCAGTGTCGTGGCAAGTGCCACGAATAGTGTTCCGACAAAAGTTTCCTGCCAGGCCATGGCCTGCGCAATGTCACGGCCCACATACGGCAGCCACAGGCCGGCGGCCACCACCACGCTGGCGGCGAGTGCATAGCGGATCAGGGCATCGCGCAGGGTGATGTGGGGATAACGCTCCACACGCTCCTCCACCGCCTCGGCGCGCTGGCTGCGCTCGTAGCGGAACAGCGTGCGCATCGCCACGGCATAGAGCAGCAACAGGAGCGGAGTGTAAGCGCCTACATAATAAAGCGACATGGCTTCGCCGTGCTGCGAGAACAGGACGCTGAAACCGACGAACCCGGCCATGATGATGCCGAAACCGGCCGACAGGATATGGCCCTGGCTGGCGCGCGTATAGATTGATTCCTCGCGTGCGAGCAGGTCAAGGAACACGATCATGGTGAGGTTGATGATGCAGGCACCGAGTACGTTGCCGACCGCGATGTCCGGCGCGTCGGCCAGCGCCACCGCACTCACGCCGGTGACCAGCTCGGGCAGTGAGGTGACGGTGGCCATGAGCGCGAGCCCGATCCAGGCGCCGCCCAGCCCGGTTTTATCGGCGATGATATCGCCGTAGCGTGAGAGCTTGGTGCCGGCGACGGCAATCAGCGACGCACACAGGAAAAATTCCAGCCAGGCAATGACGACGGGCGAAAGCATCGATTATCTCCTGTGTTGTTCGCCCCATCCTTGGGGCTCACCTCTCCGCGGCTGCGCCGCTCCGAGGCCGGCCTGCGGCCGTCCAATTTTGTTCCTGACAAAATTGTGAGGAGACATCATGAAGCCATCGGATGCTTCCGGCAACCGCCGAATTCCGTGAAAATCTCAGTGGATAACCCGGTCAATCTGTATGTTGAGTTTCTTGATGCGGTGCCACAGGCTGCGCTCCGAGATGCCCAGCTTCTTCGCGGCATGTGCTTGCACGCCCCGGGTTTGCGCCAGCGCCTCGAGAATCGCGTCGCGCTCCATCGCTTCCAGCCAGTGGTCCAGATTTTTTTTGCCTTTCTTTTCGAATTTGCATTTTTCACCGGCGGCAGATACGGACGGCGCCACGATCACCCCCGGCAAGTCCCCGATATCGATCGTTTTTCCTTGGCACGACAGCAACGAGCGTTCCACCGTGTTGCGTAACTCGCGGATATTGCCGGGCCAGGCATAGCCTGCCAATGCCTCCAGCGCCTCTGGCGTGAAGGCAGTCACCTTCTTGTCGGTCTCGGCGGCCAGTTCCTGCAAAAACGTCTGGGCCAGCAGCGGGATGTCCTCACGCCGGCTACGCAGCGGAGGCGCGACGATGCTGTAAACATCCAGACGGTAGAGCAGATCCTCACGGAATTTTCCTTCCTGCACCAGCGTTTTCAGCTCACGATTGGTCGCGGCGATGAAACGCACGTCCACGGCCCGGACCTGGTTCGAGCCCACCGGCGAGAATTCACGCTCCTGTAAAACACGCAGCAACTTCGACTGCAGCGAAGCATCAAGGTCAGCAATCTCATCCAGAAACAGCGTCCCGCCCTGGGCCTGCTCCAGCCGGCCGGCACGGTTGTGGGTCGCGCCCGTGAACGCCCCCTTGACGTAGCCGAACAGCTCGGACTCCAGAAGGTCCCGTGGAATCGCGGAACAGTTGAGTGCGACCCACGGGCGTTCCCGGCGCGGCGAGAGTTCGTGGATGGTGCGCGCTACCAGTTCCTTGCCGGTCCCGGATTCACCAGTAATCAGCACGCTGGTCTTGTACGGCGCCACGCGCCGGATTTCCTCGAGCAGCTGCTGTGCCACCCGCCCTTCGCCCACGAGCCGTTTTGTCCCACGCGATTCGCTCACTTCGGCCTTGAGCCGGGTATTCTCTCGCAGGATATCGCGCAGCTTGATGGCGTTGTGCACGGCTATCTCGAGCTGTTCCGGCTCGAATGGCTTGGTGAGGTAATCGGCCGCACCGTCGTGAATGCTCTTGACAGCGGAGCGGATGGTGCCGTGTGCCGTGACAATGATCACCGGGACGTCCGGGCGCTCCTTGCGGCAACGAATAACGAATTCTTCACCACCCATGCCGGGCATTCGAAGATCGGTGAGCACGACGTCGAGATTCGGATTTTGTGCATGCACCAACGCGCTTTCACCGCTGTCAGCAATTAACACTTCATGGCCGGCGTTTTCCAGCACCATGCGCATGACCGTTTGCATGTTCAGTTCATCGTCCACGACCAGCACGGTGCGTTTCATCTATTCGCCCCCTCTTCACTTACCGGAAACCGCATCATAAATCGGGCACCCTTGCCTTCCGGTGGTAATGCCTCGAGCTGCCCACCATTCGCCTGTACCAGGGTATAAGCGAGGGTGAGGCCGAGGCCCGTTCCTTGATCCTTGGTGGTGAAAAACGGCTCAAACAATCGCGGCATGATTTCGGCCGGCACCCCCGGTCCGTTGTCCTCGACCGACAGGAATACGTGTCCGTCTTCCATGCCGGAGCGCAGCCAGAATTCGCTCTCCTTGCCGTTCAATGCTTGCAAGGCATTGGTGAAAATATTTCCCCAGGCTTGTTGCAACAGACCGGCGTCGGCCTTGATTTTTGCCTCCCGGTGCCGAAAATCCCTGAATACTTTGGATGAGTCGCTGCCCGCCAGTGCCAGTTCGAGCGCGC
The DNA here is from genome assembly GCA_036526015.1 of Sulfuricaulis sp. GTDB lineage: Bacteria > Pseudomonadota > Gammaproteobacteria > Acidiferrobacterales > Sulfurifustaceae > Sulfuricaulis. The sequence goes on along the minus strand of DATCZH010000032.1, from coordinate 1,072 downwards.
GCTCCAGCGGTTGGGAGGGATCGATGACGGCGAAGCTCGGCTGACGGTGACGTGACAGTTGCAGAAAGTCCTGCACTAGGTTGGCTACGCGCAGGCTTTCCTCGCGGATCATGCGCGTCAGCTCGGCTTTCTTGTCCGGGTCATACTCCGGCTTGTCGAGCAACGCCGCTGAGGCATTGATGATGCCGATGGGATTGCGGATTTCGTGCGCTAAGGATGCCGACAGCTCGCCCATGGCGGAAAGTTTGTCTTTCTGGAACCGTTGCACCTGCTCATCGCGCGCCTCGCGCAATCGCGCCGCCATGGCATTGAACGCCTTGGCCAAATCACCTAGTTCGTCGTCCGAAGTGATCGGCACGTTGGCCTTGAAGTTCTGGCCAGCGAGCTGCATCACCCCGTTGCGCAAATATCCCAGCGGACGTACCACCAGCCGCGAAAGCAACAGGCCGGTCAAACCCCCGATGATCACTCCCAGCAGCGAAATCCAAAAGAACAGCACGATCCGGTTGGTGAGCACCTCTTGTACCCCGCGGCGTTCCAGCCCACTGAACATGATCGCCTCGACCCGTCCGGTAGGATCCACGATCGGCATGTACAATCCACGGAACTGGCCGTTCTCCGCCTCCAGGCTGTAATAGGGTTTCCGGTTTTTTTCCAGCCGGCTAAGCGCCGCCGCCGAAAAATGCTTTAACGTTACGGGCTTTCCGGGCCTGGAAAACAGATCGTAGTATTTTTTTCCCTCGCGATAATAAAGTCGTGTCTTGAGACCCGTGAGCTGCGCCAGCTCATCCGTGAAATCCTGCCCCAGCAAGCTACCCAATACCAGGTAGTACCTGGGGGTACCACGTCGCGGTATAGGCGTGATGCCCACGGCGGCCAACATAGTTTGCTGTTGAGTCACAACCTTGAGCACGGCGGCCGTCTGCCCGCGTTCCCACAGCGCATTCACTTGTACCGGTAATGAGCTGTAAACCAACTTCCTGTCCGGGGTATAGATCTGGATCAGGTTGATCCCCAATTCCTGCGAGATGCGCTGTATCGCCAGCGGCACTGCCTCTTCGGGCGAGCGCTC
>DATCZH010000031.1:0-4984 GCA_036526015.1 Sulfuricaulis sp. | reverse complement strand
GCCACCTCGATGCCAATTTCCTGTGCGTGCCACATCACGGAATCGAGCCCGTGATATTGCCCGTACAACGGATCACCCGTGGCGCCTTCACCCTGGTCGTCATAATCATGTTCGATGATGAAATGGAAGCAGCCGAAGTTCTTATGCAATATGGCATGCCACAACGCCGACCGCACCCCGCAATGACGGGGCGACAGCTCCAGGAGATTGAGATGCGCGGCCTGGGAGGCATAGCTATCGAGCACGACACTCAGGGGGCGCGCGCGAATAATGATCGGCATCGTTCAGCCCCCGGCGTCCAACCAGTGCCTGGATCAGCAATACGGCGTCTTTCAAGTAGCTCGTGCGCTTGATGAAATCCACATGCGCGCGATGCATTAAGTGACGTGGTTGATAACCTCCTACATGGGTGACATGGTGGTACAGGTAATGCGCGCGTAACTCCGCGGGCGCGCGGCGTAACGAAGGGAAGTCATGATGCATTGGCAACTCCACCACTTCGAGCCTGCCGGTAAGGTAGTATCATTGCCCGCGTTGAGAAACTGACTCGCCGTCGTATGCGTGAAGGATCGGGTTCCATAGAGACATTGGGTTCTGCGCCGCGGTCCGGCTGCCAGATTTCCGACACCGTGAGCACGGCCATGAACATCCCCTCGGCACCACGCAGCGCCACCGCCTGACCCGGAAAAATTTCTTCGACGATCTTCAGGGGCACATCGAGCGTCACCGGGATCGGCCAGAGTCGACGGTCGGCAAGGCGCATGCGACGCAGACGGCCTCGTAGTCTGCCTAGCCCATGAAGGACTGGATCGGTGAAAAGACTCCCGTAGCCAGCATTTCCAGATCGGCAAGTTGTCGCGGGGGGAAATCGACAGAAACCAGGTTGCGCGATTGCGCTTTCAGTTCGGCGGCGTGGTCGGCGGAGACCTTCAGATAGATCAGCGTACCGCCGTAGGGTGAATTCAGGTCCTTGGACATTCCCAGCCGATGTATGCCACCCATGCTATGCTTCTTGTCGCTTCCCGTTTGACCTTGACGCGTCGACCGGCCAAGCCGGACACACGACCACGCATTCCTTTACGCAGGACCGTCACAGCCTCCTTGCTGCATCCTTGGGTGGGTCAACCCGGCCTTGGAAAACAAGCCCTCGATATTCTGACAATCAATGGCACTGCCCCACTGAGGGGAGAAGCCTGGGCGGGGATAGGGAAATGACAATCTGGCGGCAGTTTCCATACGATATGCGGCATATTCGGTTGGACCGGAGGCTGAAATGCCCCGTTGGGCATACCGGCGTGGCAGGAATGATTCTTGCTGGAGTTAATATCATCCCGGCGCTCGCCATGTTCCTGATTTTCCAGTCTGAATCTCGGGTTTACAGGGTCATGTGGCTGAAATACTCTTGGTAGTAGAGGGATTTGTGGAAAAAAAGATATTACGCCTGCTGATCGTCGACGATTCACCGGATGACGCCGAATTGGCCGTGGCCGCGCTACGCAAGTCCGGCTTCATGATCAAAAATCAGCGTGTGCAGGATCTCGCTTCCATGCAGACGTCGCTGGACAAGGGCGCTTGGGACCTGGTGCTGTCGGAATATACGCTCCCGCATTTTGGGGCACAGCTGGCGCTGGATTTGGTCAAGCGAGCGAATCTCGATATTCCTTTCATTGTCGTCACTCGCAATATCCGCGATCCTGATCTCATCAAGATCATGCGCAATGGCGCCCATGACGTGGTGCTGAAGAGTCAGCCGGCGCGCCTCGCTCCCGCCGTCGAGCGCGAGTTGCATGTGGCGGAGGAACGCCGCAAGTACCAACAAATGTCGCTGGCGCTGAATGAAGTGGAGAACAAAAACCGTGTCATCATTGAAGGTTCCCGCGAGGCCATTTGCTACTGCCAGGATGGCATGCACATTGACGCCAACAAGGCCTTTCTCGAGATGTTCGGTTATCAGGATCTGAGTGATCTCGAAGGTATCCCTTTCCTGAATCTGATCGACAAAACCGACCATGTACGTTTCAAGGATTGCCTGCGCAAACTCAATTCCCCGCATCCTCCCGCTCCTCAAGAATTCCTGGCGGCAAGAAAAGACGGGCAACATTTCCATGCGGAAGTGGCCATCTCGTCAATCGTTCTCAACGGAGAAAACTGCGCGCAGTTCGTCGTCATCGACGTTTCGAAGCGCAAGTCGGTGGAAAATCGCCTTCAATACTTGAATCAGCACGATCCGCTCACCGGGCTCTTCAACCGGCATCATTTCACCCAGGAGTTGACCAAGATTCTGGAGAAGGTGAAGAAGGACAACAGCCAATGCGCGCTGCTGTACCTCGATCTCAATGAATTGAAGGAGATCAACGATGCGCTCGGTCATGCCGCCGGCGATCGGCTTCTGCTCAAGATTGCCCGCCTGTTCCGGGATAAACTCGGCGAGTCTGCCTTTCTCGCGCGCTTCAGTGGCGATGAATTCACAGCGCTGCTGCATGGCATGAGTGACAGCCAGATTAAACAAGCCGTAACGACATTGTTATCGACCCTGAAGGAAACCACATTCAGCGAGAGCGGAAAAACCTTCCGTTGCGACGGAACGATTGGCGTGGTGCTAATCGATGCGAACAGCGAGAGCGCCCAGGCCGTATTGAACAAGGCCTATCAGACCTGCTTGGGCAATCGCCCGGTCAAACCAACGCCGATTCCCGCCACCGTACCGGTTACGCGAATCCCTCCAGACGACGCCTTGGTCTTCGATGAGCCCGAGCCAGCAAATATCCCGCCGATGAAAGAAGCGCCATTGCCGGAGTTTGCGGTCAACGAAATCCGCCGTCCGGCGGTACACGTGACATCCGCTTCGCCCGCGGATTGGGAAGCCCGTTTGCGGAACGCGCTGGAAAAAGGCGGTTTCGAGCTGGCTTACCAGCCCATCGTTAATCTTCATGGCGATCCGGCGGAGTATTTCGAAGTGCTGCTGCGGCTAGCCGGACGCAATGGTGAACTGATTCACGCTGGTGAATTCATGTCCTCCGCGGAACAACTCGGATTGCTGAGTTTGATTGATCGCTGGGTCATCCATCAGTCAGTCCAGTCACTCGCGGCCCTGCATCGTGATGGTAGGGAGGCCAGTTTTTTTGTCAACCTGTCACCCACATCGCTCAGAGAACCTGAAATCCTCTCGATGCTCCAGAAGGAAATCACTAATTCGCGCATCAAACCGCAATACATGGTGCTCGAGGCGGATGAACCGGCGGTTCTTGATAATCCCAGCGATGCGGCTATGTTCATGCAAGCTGTGAAACGCATTGGCTGTCGCTTTTCGATCGACAATTTCGGCAATAACCTGAGCGCGCTTCACAATCTCCGTGACATGCCGGTCGAATTCCTTAAAGTCGCGGGTTCACTGATCCGCAATTTGTCGACCGACACGTTGACCCGCACATCGCTCAAGGCCATCATTGAACTCGCCAAGTCCATGAACAAGCAGACCATCGCGAAATTCGTCGAACGAGCGGATGACCTCGGGGTACTCTGGAACCTAGGTTTCGATTACGTGCAGGGGAATTATTTCCAGCACGCTGATGCCCACACGGATTATGCGTTCACCGACGAAACCACGCTCGCTTCCGATACCAACACGCCCAACTGGGCGAATTCTCGCCGCTGATTCATTTGTCTTCCCCTCTTTTCGCCAGATTTAGGCGCGTACTGCCGTTGCCACCGTCCCGGCGAACTCTATAATAAGCCGCTTTTAACCCACATCAGGTAATTTCATGTCCGGCCAGTTCATCTACACCATGCATCGCGTGAGCAAAATCGTGCCGCCGAATCGCACGATTTTGAAGAATATTTCGCTGTCGTTCTTCCCCGGGGCCAAGATCGGTGTGCTGGGCCTTAACGGATCGGGTAAATCCACGCTGCTACGCATCATGGCCGGCGAGCACAAGGAATATGACGGCGAGGCACGTCCGCAGCCTGGCATCCGCATAGGCTTTCTCCCCCAGGAACCGCAGCTGGACCCTCAAAAGGACGTACGCGGTAACGTCGAGGAGGCGGTCGCCGAGACCAAGAAATTGCTCGATAACTTCAACGCTATCTCAATGAGGTTCGCTGAGCCGATGAGCGATGACGAAATGAACAAGCTCATGGAAAAACAAGCCAAACTGCAGGAAAAGATCGAGGCGGCCGGTGCCTGGGACCTGGATCGCAAGCTTGAAATTGCCGCTGATGCTCTGCGGCTGCCACCCTGGGAGGCGGACGTGACTCAACTCTCCGGTGGAGAGCGCCGACGCGTAGCGCTTTGTCGGCTGCTGCTGTCGCAACCCGACATGTTACTGCTCGATGAGCCCACCAACCATCTCGACGCCGAATCCGTCGCCTGGCTTGAGCGATTTCTGCACGACTACCCCGGGACGGTCGTGGCCGTGACCCACGATCGGTATTTTCTTGATAACGTGGCCGGCTGGATTCTGGAACTCGATCGCGGCGAAGGCATTCCCTGGAAAGGCAATTATTCCTCGTGGCTCGAGCAAAAAGAGAAACGGCTCGAAATTGAGGAGAAACAGGAAAGCGCACGGCAACGCGCCTTGAAACAGGAACTTGAATGGGTGCGCACCAATCCCAAAGGACGCCATGCCAAAAGCAAGGCGCGTCTCGCTGCCTACGAAGAACTCGTTTCGCAGGAATTCCAAGAGCGCAACGAGACCAAGGAAATCTTTATCCCCCCGGGCCCGCGCCTGGGTGAAGTTGTGGTCCAGGCGGAAAATCTCAGCAAGGGATTCGGTGAACGCTTGTTAATCGATAATCTAAATTTCAATCTTCCACGCGGTGGCATCGTCGGCATCATCGGTCCCAATGGCGCCGGCAAGACCACACTGTTCCGCATGATCACCGGCCAGGAAAAACCCGATGGCGGCAAACTGCGCATCGGAGAAACGGTCAAGCTGGCGTACGTAGATCAATCCCGCGACACATTGGATGGCAGTAAATCCGTGTG
>DATCZH010000030.1:0-4619 GCA_036526015.1 Sulfuricaulis sp. | reverse complement strand
GCGAGTGTTCCGAGAGCAGTCCACAAGGTCAGCATGCTCGGTATCAGCAACTCCTCGGGCGCCGTCAGTTTCAGGCCCGCGCGCACCCCGATCCCGATGGCGACGCCGATCAGGACAATTCCGAGGATCATGGTCACTGCTGTTTCGATGCGTTCATGGCCATAGGGGTGTTCCTCGTCGGCGCCCTTGCGACCGTGTTTGAGCGCGAAAATGACCAACAGGTCGGCAAACATGTCAGACAGGGTATGCAGGCCGTCCGCGACCAGTGCCTGCGAGTGTCCGAGCAAGCCGATAATGACCTGAGCAGTGCTGAGGATGAAATTTGCGCTGATATTGACCACCGCCACGCGCATGCTGGCGGCATATCGCTCGGGGCTGGAGGTGTCGTAATGGCTGTTTTCGTCAGAGTGGCTCATGGACAGACACGGACTCGAATGATGATTTCATGGCCATCACGGCGTGTCTCCAGCACTTCGTGGCCGTGCACCCGGCACCAAGCGGGGATGTCATGCAGCACACCCGGATCGGTGGCCTGAACTTCCAGTGTATCGCCCGGTGAGAGTTGCGCGATCCGGTTCTGGGTGCGGATTACCGGCAGGGGACAAAGTAATTGCCTTGCATCCAGCATGAAATGACTCATAAACGAAGCCCTGCTTCGCTAGTCTGGCCATAGGACTCCAGCCTTACTATGTTCGTCCTGACATATGATTTCAGCCCTGATCCGCTTCGCTCCGTTCGTCTTGTCATTATAAATACCACTCGGGCGGAATATCGTTGGCGGGCATGGGGGCGACTTGCCATTCGCGGCTATTTCCGGCGGTATCAGTGACAGTCAAAGTTACCGTTTCCGCTTCGCGCCCCCGACCGAATCGGGCTGTAAGACGCGCGGCCAGCTCGATGTCATCTTCACCAGGATTTCCGTCGATCAGGACCAGCGGTCCCTCGTGACTGGTGGCATAGAGGTGGGTGAAACGCTTGCGGTAGCCGTTAAGAAAATTGTTCTCCCCCTCGTCGCGTCCGACGATCAATTTGAAATGCGGGCGCGGGCGCAGATGCCGACCCACCTTGAGCAGCATGATGTCGTCGAAATCGTATTGTTTGCTGCCTCGCGTGGCCCACATGTCCGCAAGCTTGTGCGAATACTGCTGGTTGGTGAGAAAGCAGCAGCCCCCGGCCGGCTGGGCATACTCCTTGATGCCGTAATGTTCCGCCAGCGCCATCTGCGGCTTGCGGCTGCGGCCGTTGAAATCGAGTAGCTTGGCGCGATCGACCCAGCCTTCGCGCTCGGGCAGGGTTTCGGGCAGAAGCCTGGCGCACAGTGGTCGCAGCAGCCGATCGAAAGCGCCGGACTCGCGTGCCACCACTGGCATGGTATCGCGCCGCTGCGACATCGGACGCTGGCCCAGCACCTCGCCGGTGATGATGAAATCAAAATCGTGCTGCTCCATCCACTCGCGCGCCTTGCGCACCATGAACCCCTTGCAGTCGAGGCAGGGATTGAGATTGGCGCCGTAGCCGTGCTTGGGGTTGATGACGACATCCTTGTATTCCTCGATGACGTCGATGATGTGCAGCTTGATGTCGAGCTGTTCCGCGGTCCAAAGAGCGTTGTTGCGTTTCGGCTTTGCGCGTTCGTGATGACGAATAGCATGTGTGTGTCCCTCCACGCAGAAGCCGGTATAGAAATTGATGCCCTCGACGTGAATGCCCTGATCGAGGATGAGCCGGGCGGCGAGCATGGAATCCAGTCCGCCCGAAATCAGCGCCACGGCTTTTTTCGGTGCGCCGGAGGCTGCGGCTTGGCGGGGATCGGCAATTGGCAGGGATGCCAGTGGCAGCTGGGATGACATGGGAAGCACCGTCATGAATTCCGGGGGAAATAGATACTAGCTGAATCAGCCAAATCCGGCACGTCCCGGCACAGAGGGAAGATAAGAAAGGAGGTTCAAGCGAGTTAAGTCGTCACGGGCTCAAAAAAACGGGCCCTTGCGGGCCCAGTATTAACTGACTGTTTATTGTTGTCGGTCTTTGAAGACCGGTTCTCTCCTCCGTGGTGATTCAGGCTAGACCTGCATCACGCGCATAACACTAACGAAATAATCAAGTATTGTCTATCTTGCCAAACGTAGGGAAATCAGCCCGTTAGGCGCAGACAAACGGCGCCCGAAGTGAACGGAGGGCTAGTCAGCAATGCTAAAATGAACGGTAACGCGGTCAAGGACGATTTGAAAATTGGCATGATCTGGAAACGGCGACGCGGACACCGCGGCTTGACGGGGTTATTGCGGCGCGCCGGGCGAGTGTTGCACTGGTCGTTCCGCCTGTTGCTCGTCTTTCTCATTGTTGATCTGTTCTACCTCGGCATCACCTGGCCGGACTGGAAAAGAATCGCCACCGGCCCGATACCGAAATCCGCGTTCATACGCGATTATGAAAAAAAGCTCACGGCGAACAGTGATGGGCCACGATTACAGTGGCAGCCGGTGGCGTTCTCCGTTTTCCCCAAGCATCTGCTGCGCGCGGTGATTCTCGCTGAGGACAGCCGCTTCTACGAACACCGTGGCTTTGATCTTATCGCCTTCAAAGAGGCGATGGATTACAACCTGAAGGAAGGCCGTTTTGTTCTCGGTGCCAGCACGATCTCGCAGCAGACGGTAAAAAACCTGTTCCTGACTCCCTCGCGCGATCCGCTGCGTAAATGGCACGAACTGATCCTGACCTGGGGCATGGAGCATCAGCTCAGCAAGCGGCGTATCCTGGATATCTATCTGAACGTGGCACAGTTCGGCCGCGGGATATATGGTGTGCAAGCGGCATCGCAGGCCTACTGGGGTATCAATGCCGACCGCCTCTCACCGGCGCAGGCGGCGGAGCTTACGGCTTCGCTGCCAAACCCGGTGAAACACAATCCCGCGACGCGCACCGGCTTTTTTCTAAAACGTTCGAAAAGACTATTGGCACTGCTCGAACGCTATCCGGGTGATGCGGCGGAAACCGTGCGCGAGCGTCCCTTCGAATTGTTTCTCCCGCCGCCGGATAATGGCGCTGAGCCGCCACCGAACAACGTGGTCGCACCGCTACCGGATCCACCGCCCGCGCCGGAGAACGCCGAAGACTCGCCCGCCAAGGAGCAGCAAGAGATCTTCCCACCGGTGGAAGACCGCTCAATACGGTCTCAGCCCTTCTGAACGTGCGGTGTACCCCGGCACGGGGCAGGGTATAATCGCCGGCCAAACAAGCCGGATGTCCCGCACAAAAACGCCCGTGACCTTCCAGGAACTGATCTTCACGCTCTCCCGCTACTGGGCCCATCAGGGATGTGTCATCCTGCAACCGTACGACATGGAAATGGGTGCCGGCACCTTCCACACCGCTACTTTTCTGCGCGCGCTCGGGCCGGAACCGTGGAAAGCCGCGTACGTGCAACCGACGCGCCGTCCCAAAGACGGCCGCTACGGCGAGAACCCCAACCGCCTGCAGCATTACTACCAGTATCAGGTGGTGCTCAAGCCCTCGCCGGAGGGCATCCAGGATCTCTATCTCGATTCGCTGCGCGCGATTGGCATCAACACCTCCCGGCATGACATCCGTTTTGTCGAAGATGACTGGGAATCGCCCACGCTCGGCGCCTGGGGACTCGGCTGGGAGGTGTGGCTCGACGGCATGGAAGTCACACAGTTCACCTATTTCCAGGAAGTGGGCTCGCTTCCCTGCAAACCGGTGCTGGGCGAAATCACCTACGGGATCGAACGCCTGGCCATGTACCTGCAGGGGGTCGAAAACGTGTTCGATCTCACGTGGACCCAAGGCACGAGCTACGGCGACGTGTACCACCAGAACGAGGTGGAACAGTCGAAATACAACTTTGAACAATCGAACGTGAACTGGCTTTTTCAGCAGTTCAACGATTACGAATCCGAGGCCAAGCGCCTGATGGAGCTGAACCTGCCGCTGCCGGGTTTCGAAATGGTCATGAAGTGCTCGCACACCTTCAACTTGCTCGATGCGCGCGGTGCGATCTCCACCACCGAGCGCGCGGCCTACATCGGGCGCGTGCGTAACCTGGCACGCCTCGTGGCGCAAAGTTACCACGACGCGCGTGAGCGTCTGGGGTTTCCCCTGCTAAAGCCTAAAAAGGCGAAACCATGACGGCCCCGCTGCTGGTTGAGATCTTGACCGAAGAACTGCCCCCGAAGTCGCTCTCGCGCCTCATGGAGGCCTTCAGCCAGAATCTCTTCGAAGGCCTGAAGGATAGGAATTTTCTCGCGAACGGCGCGACCGCCATCGCTTATGCCACGCCGCGACGCCTGGCGGTGCTGGTTTCCCATGTGCTCGAAAACCAGCCGAACCAAATGGTCGAGCGTAAGGGGCCGGCGGTGGCGGCCGGGCTCGAGGCCGCGGGTCGGCCCACTCCGGCCTTGATCGGTTTTGCCAAATCCTGCGGTGTGGATCCGGCCAAACTTGCCATCGCTTCCAGTGAAAAAGGGGAATATTTCGTATTTCGCTCCAAACAGAATGGCGAGGGGCTGAAACAGCACCTGGCCGCGCTCGTGGAATCCGCCCTGAAAAAACTCCCCGTGCCCAAGCTCATGCGTTGGGGCGATGGCGAAGAGCAGTTC
>DATCZH010000029.1:0-7973 GCA_036526015.1 Sulfuricaulis sp. | reverse complement strand
GGCATGGTGTTGCACCAGGGGAAGATTTCAGAAATGCGAACCGGCGAGGGCAAGACGCTGGTGGCCACCCTGGCTGTTTACCTGAATGCACTGGCGGGCAAGGGCGTGCACGTGGTGACGGTCAATGATTATTTGGCCCGGCGCGATGCCGAGTGGATGGGCCAGATCTACACGTTTCTGGGGATGAGCGTGGGAGTCGTTGTACCCGGACTCGACCGCGAAACCAAGCGCGCGGCCTACGCCGCGGACATCACCTACGGCACCAACAATGAATATGGCTTCGATTATCTACGCGACAACATGGCGTTTCGCGCGGAAGAGCGGGTCCAGCGTGGCCTTCACTATGCCATCGTGGACGAGGTTGACTCGATCCTGATCGACGAAGCGCGCACACCGCTCATCATCTCCGGCCCATCCGAAGAAAGCACCGATTTATATGTCAAGATCAATTCCATCATTCCGCATTTAACGAAACAGGAGACGGAAAACGGTCCGGGTGATTACAGCGTGGATGAGAAAACGCGCCAGGCTTTCCTGACGGAGGCAGGGCATGAGACGGTTGAAAGGCTCCTCGCCAAGGCCGGGCTGCTCGCGTCCGGTTCCAGTCTCTACGATGTTTCTAACCTGATTTTAATGCATCACCTCACCGCCGGATTGCGCGCGCACTCTCTGTTCAAGCGCGAGGTGGATTACATCGTGCGAGACAACGAAGTGATTATCATCGATGAGTTTACTGGTCGCATGATGCAAGGGCGGCGCTGGTCGGATGGGTTGCACCAGGCTGTCGAAGCCAAGGAAGGCGTGGCAATCCAGAACGAGAACCAGACACTGGCAACGATCACTTTCCAGAATTATTTCAGGCTTTACGGCAAACTCGCCGGCATGACCGGCACGGCGGATACCGAGGCCTTCGAATTCCAGCAGATATATGGCCTCGAAGTTGTCGTGGTCCCGACGCATCGGTTGATGATCCGTCAGGACATGGCCGATCAGATTTACCGCACGGCCGGAGAAAAACACGCCGCGATACTCGCTGATATCCGAGATTGTCACCAGCGCGGACAGCCGGTGTTGGTCGGCACCGCTTCCATCGAAGCGTCGGAATATCTCTCGCGTCTCCTGGAAAAAGAAAAAATCGATCATCAGGTTTTGAATGCCAAGCACCATGAGCGCGAGGCATTGATCGTGGCGCAGGCCGGACGCCCCGGCGCCTTGACCATCGCCACTAACATGGCCGGACGCGGCACCGATATCGTCCTCGGTGGAAATCTCGAAATGGAGCTTAAGGACATCGGAGACGATAAGTTAAAGCGGGACCGGGTGCGCAGTGACTGGGAGAAACGTCATCAACAGGTTATTGCCGCTGGCGGCCTACACGTGGTCGGCACCGAGCGACATGAATCACGTCGTATAGATAACCAGCTGCGTGGTCGCTCTGGCCGTCAGGGCGATCCCGGCTCTTCACGTTTTTATCTTTCGCTTGAGGATAATTTGCTACGCATCTTCGGCAGCGATCGACTGTCGGGACTGATGCAGAAACTCGGCATGCAGGAGGGCGAGGCGATTGAACATCCCTGGGTATCGCGCGCCATCGAAAACGCCCAGCGCAAGGTCGAAGGACGCAACTTCGATATTCGCAAGCAGCTATTGGAATATGACGATGTCGCGAATGACCAACGCAAAGTGATCTACGAACAGCGTAACCGGCTGATGGACGTGGAGGACATCTCCGAAAGCGTTTCCACGATCCGCCACGATGTCGTGAATGAATTAATCAGCCTGCATATCCCTCCGGAGAGTGTCGAGGAGCAATGGGATGTCGCGGCGCTGGAGGAAGCGCTGAAGCGCGAGCTGGGTCTGGACCTCCCGGTTTCCCGTTGGCTCAAGGAAGAGACTTCCTTGGATGAAGAAAAATTGCGCGCGCGAATTATTGACGAGGCCGACCGAAAGCACACTGAAAAGACCGTTTCCATCGGATCCGATGTCATGCGACATTTGGAAAAGGCAATCATGCTGCAGGTACTGGACACGCAATGGAAGGATCATTTGGCCGCTATGGACTACTTGCGCCAAGGGATTCATTTACGCGGATATGCACAGAAAAATCCCAAGGAAGAGTACAAACGGGAATCCTTCGTTCTTTTCTCCGACATGTTGAATCGCGTGCGCCATGACGTAATCAACCTTCTGGCACATGTTCAGGTGCAAGCTCAACAGGATGTCGAGGCGCTGGAGGCCCAAAACCGCCAGCCCGAGGACATGCAATTTATGCATCCATCTCTCGAAGCCACCGGCCCCGCGGATGAACACGAAGAAGGTGAAAACGTGGCAGTAGCGCAGAAACCCATGGTACGCCGACAGCCTAAAATCGGCCGCAATGAACCGTGCCCCTGCGGATCGGGAAAAAAATACAAACATTGTCACGGTAAGCTTAACTGATCCATGGCGGTCGGCCTGCAGGGATTGCCCACGCTGTATCCGGTACCTGGCGTGCGCCTGGGGACAACCGAAGCCGGCATTCGTAAAAAGGGTCGACGAGATTTGGTGATAATTGAATGTGCGCCCGGCACCCTTGCCGCCGCCACATTTACAAAAAACCGCTTCTGTGCCGCCCCGGTCACGGTGGCGCGCGAACACCTTGCCAAATTAATGCCACGCGCACTGCTGGTGAATACTGGTATTGCCAACGCCGGCACCGGAAAACCGGGCCTCGAAGATGCCCTTACCAGCTGCGAAGCGTTGGCGAAATATTTGCAATGCCAACCTGGGGAAATTCTTCCGTTCTCCACCGGCGTCATCGGCGAACGACTCCCGCGTCAGCAGCTGCTCGCGGGGCTGCCGGCCTGTATCGCGAATCTCAGTGAAAATGGGTGGGCCGAGGCGGCGCACGGCATCATGACGACCGACAGCTTGCCTAAGGGGTGTTCTCGAAAAATCTGGATCGGTTCACACGCTATCACCATCACTGGAATTGCCAAAGGGGCCGGTATGATCCGTCCGGACATGGCCACCATGTTGGCGTTCGTGGCAACCGATGCCGCGGTCACCCCGGTCGCACTCCAATCCTGCATTTCCTCGGCCGTGAATGTGTCTTTCAATCGCATTACCGTGGATGGGGATACATCCACCAATGATGCCTGTGTGTTGATTGCCACTGGGGCTGCCGGCAATCCCGTTATCGACCGTGAGGGAGGCGAGGCTTACACGATTTTCCTGAATAGCCTGATTGAAGTATTCACGAACCTCGCTCAGGCCATTGTGCGTGATGCCGAGGGCGCGACCAAATTCATCACCGTCGAGGTAACGGGGGGGCGAAGCGAGCCCGATTGCCTTGCTGTGGCCTATACCATCGCCCATTCCCCGTTGGTAAAAACGGCCTTTTTCGCGAGCGACCCCAACTGGGGGCGTATTCTGGCCGCCATCGGACGAGCACCGATTGAACACCTGGAAATCGACAAGGTGGCCATTTATCTGAACGATCTGTGCGTGGTGCGCAACGGCGCCCCGGACGGCGATTACAACGAATCCAGGGGCCTTACTGAGATGCGTAAAGCAGAAATCCGGATCGGGGTGGAACTGGGAACCGGGGACTTCTCTGCGCGGATATGGACTTCGGATTTCTCGCACGATTATATACGGATCAACGCCGAGTATCGCACCTGACTCCTGCGTTAAACAGATTTTCTCGGATATCTGATATCCACCGTCTATCTGGTTGTGGTAGCCAAAGTCTGATACCACTGATGCATGCGCTCTACCTCTGATTCGAGGCGCTTTCTGTCCACATTATTCTCTATAACATCATTCGCGATTTGTAACCGCTGCGCGCGGCTGGCCTGTGCTGCCATGATTTTACGAATTTCCTGTTCGCTGAGCCCTGTTCGAGCGGCGGTGCGCTCGATCTGAACCTTCTCGAAGGTATCCACGACGAGGACACGATCCACAAGGTCGATAAAACCGGATTCGACCAACAGCGGGACCACGACGATGACATAAGGTGTCTCCAGCGCGGCGAGTTTCTCCTGGACTTTGATACGGATGCGCGGATGCAGGATATTTTCGAGGTTCTGGCGGTCTTCCGGGTTTTCGAAGACACGCTCACGGAGCTTGTCGCGATCGATACGGCGGTCTTTGTCCAGGATTGTGTCCCCGAAAATTCGTACGATTTCATTGAATGCCTCCTGACCGGGTTCTGTCAGGCTGCGGGATATCTCGTCGGTATCGACAATTGGCACGCCACGAATGGCAAAGAGGGATGCGATGGTGGACTTGCCACTGCCAATTCCTCCGGTCAAGCCTACGCGCAACATGGTCATCAGCTCAGTAGCCGATACGAGCGAAATGGAGATAGAGCCCGATAAGGTCATCACCCCACATGAGCGTAATCCATCCAGCAACACATAAAAAGGGTCCAAAAGGGATGGGCATGCGCCGGTCATGGCCGAACAACAGAATGAAGCTTATTCCCGCAATCGCGCCGACCAGCGATGACAACAGGATAATCAGGGGCAGGCTTTGCCATCCCAACCACGCACCTAGCGCGGCAAATAGCTTGAAATCGCCATAACCCATCCCTTCCTTCCCTGTCACCAGCTTGAATATCTGGTAGACCGTCCAGAGAAAAAGGTACCCGCTGACGGCTCCCATTACCGAGGAGACCAGGGGCGTGAAGTAGGCGTTTAGGTTGATGATCAATCCTGCCCACAGCAGCGGCAGGGTGATATCATCCGGAAGTAGCTGATGGTCAACATCGATAAAGCTGAGTGCAATCAAGCTCCAGGTCAGTGCCATGGCGGCCAATGCGGCGATGCCGTAACCGAAATGCCAAGCGACGGCCGCTGTCAATCCACCGGTCAAGAGTTCAACGAGTGGATAACGCCAGGAAATGGGCTTGCCACACGCCGAGCATTTGCCTCGGAGCCAGATAAAACTCAGAACAGGGATGTTTTCCAGCGCTGTGATGGCATGACCGCAATGTGGACAGCACGAGCCTGGAACCGCCAAATCGAACCGTTTTGATTTCTTTGGCAGCTTTTTTTTCTTCGTCACGAGTATTTCTTGACACTGACTCTGCCACTTTCGTTCCAGCATGACTGGAACACGGTAAATAGCGACGTTCAGAAAACTGCCAATCGCCAGTCCAAATACACCAGCGATTAAGGGAAATGCGATGGGATAGACGGTGAAAAAGGCGGAGATATTATTCATCGGGCGGGATTATGCCCGTTTAGCTCAGAAAAACAGTATCTCAGAAAGATATTAGACGGTGGCTGCAAGCTTGAAGATCGGCAAGTACATGGCGACGACCAGACCACCGATGACAATGCCGAGAAAGGCCATGATAATCGGTTCCAGCAGGCTGGAGAGGCCCGCCACGGCATCGTCTACTTCCTGTTCATAAAAATCCGCTACCTTGCTGAGCATTTTGTCGAGCTCACCAGATTCCTCGCCGATGGCCACCATCTGTACAACCATGTTGGGGAAAAGCCCAGTGGCGTTCATCGACGCCTGCAGCTGCATGCCGGTACTGACATCGGACTTGATGGCCATCGTGCCTTCGTAATAGACGCGATTGCCCGAGGCCCCTGCGACAGAATCCAGCGCTTCCACCAGTGGAACGCCCGCGGCGAACATGGTGGCCAACGTACGCGAGAACCGGGCGATGGTAGCCTTTTTGACGATCTCGCCGATCATGGGCGCTTTGAGCAAGATGCGATCCATCGAATGTTGCATTTTTTCCGAACGTTTATATGAATAGCTAAGGAAAACCACTGTTCCTACGATCGAACCGATGATCGCCCACCACCATTCCTGGAACGCTTTGGAAAGGTCGATGACCATCCTAGTCATCGCAGGCAGATCAGCACCGAAGCCAGCAAACAGGCTTTCGAATTGTGGAATTACAAACACCAGCAATACCGCAGTAATGATGAACGCGACCACTATAACCGCCGTTGGATAAAACAAGGCGGATTTAATCTTGCCTTTGATGGCCTCGATTTTTTCCTTGTAAGTGGCGACCTTGTCCAGAATGCCGTCCAGAATTCCGGCGGCTTCTCCGGCCTGAACCAGGTTGCAATACAGGGCGTCGAAGTAAAGCGGATGCTTGCCGAGAGCCTGGGTCAAGTTAGTGCCCGACTCCACGTCTTGTTTGATGGACATGATTATTTCTTGCATGGACGGATTTTCATGTCCTTTGCCAACAATCTCGAAAGACTGGGCCATCGGAATACCCGACGTCAACATGGTGGCAAGCTGACGGGTAAATACGGCGATATCCTTGGTGGTAATTTTTTTCTTGAATTTGAAGGCCGCCTTGCGTTGTTTGGCCACCTTAACGGGACTGATTCCCTGGCGACGCAACGTGGCATTCACATAGGCGACGCTGGCCGCTTCCATGATGCCCTTGACCTTCTTTCCCTGTTTATCGACACCTTCCCAGCTAAAGGCATCAAATTTGGGCTTCTTGACCGTTGCTTGTGCCATGGTTTACTCGTTGGTTGCCGTCTCGACTTCTTCCAGGCTAGTAATGCCTTGCTTGACCTTCATCAAACCCGCCTGCCGCAGATCTGGAACGCCATCTTTTTTTGCTTGCAATTCGATATCCAGTTGATTGCCACCGCGCATGATGATGGCACCGATTTCCTCCGTGACTGGCATGACCTGATAGATGCCCACACGTCCTTTATAGCCGCCATTACAGGCATCGCAACCCACAGGACCAAAAACAGTCAGGCCGTTCACATCTTCCTCTTTGAAGCCAGCCTTGAGTAGGGCTGGTTTGGGGATGTTCAGGGATTTTTTGCAATGTTGACACAGGCGCCGTGCCAAGCGTTGGGCGATGATCAGGTTGACCGCCGAAGCAATATTGAATGGCGGCACACCCATGTTGGCGAGACGGGTCAATGTCGACGGGGCATCGTTGGTATGCAGGGTTGAGAGCACCATGTGTCCTGTCTGCGCCGCCTTGATGGCAATTTCAGCCGTTTCGAGGTCGCGGATTTCGCCGACGAGAATGATATCAGGGTCTTGGCGCAAGAAAGCTCGTAGTGCCGAGGCGAAATTAAGCCCCGCCTTCTCGTTGATATTAACCTGATTGACGCCCGACAGGTTGATTTCCACCGGATCTTCGGCTGTGGAAATATTATTGTCCGGAGTATTCAAAATATTCACGCCCGTGTAGAGAGTCACGGTTTTACCGCTGCCCGTCGGTCCGGTGACA
The DNA here is from genome assembly GCA_036526015.1 of Sulfuricaulis sp. Classification (GTDB taxonomy): domain Bacteria; phylum Pseudomonadota; class Gammaproteobacteria; order Acidiferrobacterales; family Sulfurifustaceae; genus Sulfuricaulis. Next base: position 751 of record DATCZH010000029.1, on the reverse strand, counting down.
AGTACCATGCCGTAGGGACGGTGAATCGCCTCGAGAAAAAGTTCTTTTTGAAAATCTTCGAATCCCAGTTTCTCCACTCCCAGTGTGGCTGAAGTCGGGTCGAGAATACGCATCACGATCTTTTCGCCCCAGAGAGTCGGCAAGGTGCTGACACGAAAATCGATAGCACGGTTCTTTGAAATGCGCATCTTGATGCGCCCATCTTGTGGAACACGTCGCTCGGCGATGTCCAGCCGGGATAAAATCTTCACGCGCGCGGCAATGCGGGAGGACAAGGCCAGGGGTGGACTGGCCACCTCATGCAACATGCCATCCTGGCGATAGCGTACACGATAGACTTTCTCATAGGGTTCAATGTGAATATCCGAGGCGCCCCGATTAATCGCATCCATCAGCACCTTGTTGACGAATTTGACAACGGGCGCGTCATTGACGCCTTCTTCTCCACTTTCTTTCTTGTCTTCCTCGCCAGCAACGATTTCCAGGTTTTCGAGACTGTCATCGCTCGCAAGGTCGCTGAGGCTCGTGTCCTGGGCATCTAGTGATTTTTCAATGACGGCGGAAAGCTTAGTCTCCTCGACCAGTATTGGTTCTGCGCCCAGACCGGTGTGGAATTTGATCTCGTCCAAAGCCTGCAGGTTGGTGGGATCGGCAACTGCAACGAAGAGTCTCGTTCCGCGCTTGAACAGGGGAAGGACATGATGACGCCGGATGATTTTTTCGTCGACCAGCTTGACCGGGGCCATTTCCA
>DATCZH010000028.1:0-9136 GCA_036526015.1 Sulfuricaulis sp. | reverse complement strand
GTGTTCTCGTTCAGCGTATTGATCAGCGACTGGCCGAGGCGGAGGAAAAACTCGTGGTTGCTGAGCGCCACGGCACCCTTTGTCTCGCCCTCTTCCGGGTAAGCGAAAATGAGATCTACGTCGGAGGAAAAATTAAGTTCCTCCCCACCGAGCTTGCCGAGCGCGAGCACCGTCAGCTTTTGGGGCCGGCCGCCGTGCACGCCATGCGGTTCCCCGTTTTTTGTACAGGCCCAAACATGCAGCTTTTCCAGTGCCTCATGCACACAAGCGTCAGCAAACTCGGAGAGCGTCGCGAGGGTTTCCTTGAGATCGGCCCAGCCGGCGAGATCGCGCCAGGCGATGCGAACCAGCTCGCGCTGGCGCAACCGGCGCAGACCGGTTTTTAGCGACAACTCGTCCTTGGCCCCCTCCAGCGATCGTGCGACACGTTTCGCCAATTCACCGGTTGGATAGGGACGCAGGAGGTCGCTGGATACAACCAGGTCTGTCAACAGATCTGGTTGTTGTATGCAGCGGCGCGCGACGAATTCGCTCGTGGCAAACACGCGCGGCAGGGACTCAATCCACTTGTCCACCGGCAACGCCGCCACGTGCGGCGCGAGTTCATGCCAGTAAGCAGATACCTGTCCATGCAACGGCACAGGAATCGCGGCGAGTGCCGCATTGATCAATCGTTGAGAGGGATCAGACATGCCAACATGATACCAAAGGGGCGCGGTTTACTCGCCGCGCCCATGAACGACAATAGCTAGCCTTTGCTGCTTCTCGACTCCGTCACCGCATTTTTCTCTACCGGCAACCCCGCTTCGCGCCACTCAGGAAAATCGTCCTCCAGCCGGCGCGCTTGAAACCCCTTTTCGCGCAGTTGGGCCACGGCCTCGAAGGCCAACACGCAATGAGGTCCGCGGCAGTAAGCGACAATTTCCTGATCCAGAGGAAAATCCTTGAGCCGCTTCCCCAGCTCTTTCAAATGATCGTTCACCGCGCCCGGGACATGGTCAGAGGCAAATTCCTCCGGTGGGCGGACATCGAGAACCGTCACTATCCCCTGACGTGCGCGATCCAGCAGTTCCAGTCGTGGAATTGGTTCCAGTTCATCTTTGACGGTGAGGTAGGCGCGCACCAGGCGATCCACGTCGGCCAAGTGCGATTCGGCGAGCTTGCGCAAGCCGGATATGGCAAATTAATTGGTAATGTTATGCTTCACCTCCAAATGACTGTAGACAACTTATGTCGTCCCTGAAACACGATGAAATCCGCCAGGCCGTCCGGCGAAGATACAGTGAAGTGGCGCAATCCGACGCCGCTGGCGGCTGTAGGCCGAGCTGCTGCGGTATCGGGGACAATACCTCCTCGGTCGATGCATCGGTAACGCTCGGTTATTCGCAGACTGACGTGACAACGGTTCCCGACGGCGCCAACATGGGTCTGGGCTGCGGCAACCCGCAGGCCATCGCCGCGATAAAGCCCGGGGAAACGGTCCGCGATCTCGGCAGCGGCGGCGGATTCGATTGTTTTCTGGCGGCACGCCAGACCGGAAATCACGGTCATGTGATCGGCGTCGACATGACGCCGGTAATGATTTCCAAGGCGCGCGCGAACGCTGTGAATGGCGGCTACCACAACGTCGAGTTCCGTCTCGGCGAGATCGAAAACTTGCCGCTCGCCGATGGTTCCGTGGACGTGATCATCTCGAATTGCGTGATCAATTTGTCGCCCGACAAGGAACGGGTTTTCAAGGAAGCGTTTCGCGTCCTCAGGCCCGGTGGTCGACTGGCGATCTCCGATGTCGTTGCCACTGCTGCCTTGCCCGAGACGGTGCGGCACGACGTAACGCTTTACACCGGTTGCATGGCCGGCGCCTCCCAGATCGACGAAATAGAATACATGCTCGCCACCGCCGGCTTTGTAGGCATTCGCCTCAAACCCAAGGACGAAAGCCGGTCCTTCATCCGGAACTGGGCGCCCGGAAGCAAGATTGAGAATTACGTGGTGTCGGCCACGATTGAGGCAGTGAAACCGCAAAGTGAATGACAGGCTCGGAAATGGACTGCAACAACAAGGCCCCGGAATCGGGGCTTTTTCTTGCGGCGACGCATCGACAGGGAAATAATGCTGTCATTCATAGCAGCCGAAGGAGACGAAGGAGACGTCTGTGAAAGCATTAATCCCCCGAAAGATCGAGGAATACTGCCTGCACCACAGCACACCCCGCGGCAAGCGGCTGCGCGAATTGGAACTGTACACCCGGCGCCACGTCGATTATTCCCAGATGCTGATCGGGCCGCACGAGGGTGCACTACTGGCCCTGCTGGTGCGCCTGACTGGTGCGCGGAGAATCCTAGAGATCGGTACCTTCACCGGTTACTCCGCGCTGTGTATGGCCGAGGCGTTGCCCAAGGACGGACAGCTCGTCACTTGCGAAATCAGTCCCGAACGTGCCGAGATTGCCCGCTCTTTTATCAAACGCAGCCCCCACGTTCGCAAAATCAGGCTCTTATTAGGCCCGGCGCTTGAATCGCTTACCAAGCTGCTCCGCGCAACAAGATTCGATTTCGTTTTCATTGATGCGGATAAAGAGAATTACGTGAATTACTACGAAGCGGTTTTGCCGCGATTGAAACCCGGCGGGGTGATCGTGGCCGATAACGTATTGTGGTCGGGGCGGGTGCTGGCACCGAAGAAAAAAACCGACCGCGCCATGGTCAGGTTCAACAAGCACGTGCGCCGCGACCCGCGTGTCGAGTGCGTGATGCTCCCGCTGCGGGACGGCGTGTATCTCATTCGCAAACGGTGAACATCCGAAAAGCCATCGCCGTCTCCGGCGCTAGGCCATGGCAATGATCTTCCATTCGAGCATGCCGGTGAGTCGCGGCGTCGCTTCGCGGTCGGACGCGCTACAGCCATGCGAGATGTGACCCGCTACAATGGCGCCAGCACCGGGAGCTATCTATGCCGAGTTCGCAACCTCCTCGCTATCTGCCGCCGCTGCAGCGTTGGCTCACGCACCTGGTGAGCGTTGAGGCCGGCGAGTGGCGAGCGCTGTGTTGGTCGTTTGCCTATTTCTTTTCATTGCTGTGCGGCTACTACATATTACGCCCAGTGCGCGATGCCATGGGCATTGCCGGAGGCGTGCAGCAGTTGCAGTGGCTCTTCACCGCCACGTTTGTCGCCATGCTCGCAGCCATGCCGCTCTACGGTTGGGTGACCTCGCGCTTCCCACGCCGGCGTTTCCTGCCCTACGTCTATTATTTTTTCATTGCCAACTTGTTGTTGTTCTATGCGCTGTTCGAGGCGGGCGACCCCGGCGCCTGGGTGGCGCGTGCGTTTTTCATCTGGGCGAGCGTCTACAACCTGTTCGTGGTGTCGGTGTTCTGGAGTTTCATGGCCGATCTGTACAGCAACCCGCAAGCACGGCGGCTGTTCGGTTTCATCGCCGCCGGCGGCACGGCCGGCGCGCTCGTCGGTCCGGCGCTAACAGCGATAGTGGCCGTGCCGCTCGGAACCAACAATCTGCTGCTAGTTTCGGCGGCATTTCTGGTGCTCGCGGTACTCTGCATCCACCGGCTGATCGCGTGGCGCAAGCTGGTACCCGTCGCGCACGCTGAGGAGGCGGTGGGCGAGGAGCGGGCGATGGGTGGAGGGATCCTCGCTGGCATCCGGCTCGTGGCACGCTCGCCCTATTTGCTTAGCATCTGCCTGTTGATGCTGCTGTTCACGACACTCTCGACTTTTATTTACTTCCAGCAGGCGCAGATCGTGCGCGACAGTTTCGTGAGTTCCGCCGAGCGCACGGCCGTGTTTGCGGCCATCGATCTCGCGGTAAATTCACTGACTATCTTGCTGCAGGTGTTCCTCACCGCCCGCATCGTGCGCGTGCTTGGTGTGGGCGGGACGCTCGCGCTGATTCCGCTGCTGCTGGCGGCGGGCTTTACTGCACTCGGCATGGCGCCGGTACTGGCGGTGCTTGTCGTGGTGCAGGTATTGCGCCGCGCCGGTGAATACGCCATTACGCGCCCGGCGCGCGAGATGCTGTATGTGGTGCTCGCGCGCGAGGAAAAATATAAGGCCAAGAATTTTATCGACACGGTGGTCTACCGCGGTGGCGATGCGGTGAGTGCCTGGGCGTATGCCGGCCTGCGTGCACTTGGCCTCGGTCTTGGCGCCATCGCCTTCATTGCCGTACCGCTCGCGCTCGCCTGGGCGTGGGTGGCCTTTAAGATTGGCCGGCGCCAGGAGGCGCTGGCCGCCCGTCCATAGCGCGCCGATCGCGGCGCAAGCGAGGAAACCATGAACGACCAGATTGATCGAGTGTCCCGACGGTTGTTTCTCAAGGCAACCCTGGCCGCAGCGGCGCTGCCGCTGCTACCTGCCGGCGCGCGCGCCGCGGCCGCAGTCATCACCAAGCCAATCCCCTCAAGTGGCGAACGATTGCCGGTTATTGGCATGGGCACATCGCGGACCTTCGATGTGCGGCTGGATGGAGAACTGCGAGGTGCGCTGAGCGAGGTACTGCAAGCCTTCTTCGACCAGGGCGGAACATTGATCGATTCGTCGCCCATGTATGGATCGGCAGAGCAGGTGATCGGTGAATTGCTCAAGACCACCCGGCGTAGCGCGTTGTTTGCCGCCACCAAGGTCTGGATCGATGGCAAGCAGGCCGGCATCGAACAGATGGAGCACTCGCGCACGCTCTGGGGCATTCCCTACTTCGATCTCATGCAGATCCACAACCTGCGCGACTGGCAGGTGCATATCGAGACACTGAAAGCGTGGAAGACGCAGGGCAAGATTCGCTACATCGGCATCACCACCTCGCATGGGCGTGAGCACGACGAGCTGGAGCGTGCGTTGAAAAAGGAGCATTTTGATTTCGTACAGTTTACCTACAACCTCGAGGAACGCGAGGCAGAGAAGCGGTTGCTGCCGCTTGCGGCCGAGCGCGGCGTGGCTGTACTGGTCAACCGGCCGTTCCAGCGCGGCGGCCTGTTTGGCAAGGTTCAGGGTAAACCGCTGCCGGAATGGGCAAAGGAATTCGACTGTGCCAGCTGGGGACAGTTCTTCTTGAAATTCGCCGTCTCGCATCCGGCCGTCACCTGCGCGATTCCCGCGACCAGCAAGGTCAAGCACATGCTCGACAACATGGGCGCCGGCACGGGCCGGCTGCCCGAGGCGACGATGCGTGAGCGCATGATTGGCTATATCGCGGGATTGTAATCTGCGTTGGGAGTCTCTCGACTGCGGTCGTAGCACCGATCGCGCCGCCGCAGGCGGAGATAATCGGAGCTTCCACCCTGCGGTGCTATTCCACCGCCTTGAACGACCATTTTTCCCTGTATTGATTCCGAACGTTGTGCGCGCAACCTCCCTGGCGGTTCAGGCTGAGGTCCGTCACATCGCTGTACGGCGGATAAAACTCCTTCAGGCCGCAAGGATCGCCTTGATTCATGGCATGACCCCCGGAAGAGAACGTCTCCTCCCATCTGGCATCTTCATGGCGGCATTTTCTCGTTTGCTCGGCTTCGCCGACGAGGTTTATCAGGAATTCATACTTCTTGTCGTCAAATACCTTGAGCCGGCCTTCCACCGGAACGTTGGAGAATTCCGCGTGCGTGCCACAGCCCTTGCGGTTAACGCGCAAGGCGGCGGTGCCGGTTCCTGTATACTCACGCCAGGCTCCTTCCTCGTAGTAGTCGTCGAATTCCCAGCGGATATTGCCCGTCAGACTGGTCGTATATTCCGAATTCACCGTCACATCGTACATTGTGAAGGTACCGGTATAGGCCTTCACCTCATCAAAAATCGCAATACTGGAAAGCAATATCGTTTTTTCCTTGCCCACGTTGTAAGTCAGGGTAGCCGCCACGGTTGCCTTGTTCGGTGTCGGCTTGGATGGTGGCGCGTGGTACGTCGCGCTTTCTTTATCCCCACTCACGCGACCCTGTCCGTCCACTTTCCACTTCACGTCAACGGGAAACACGAGCGGGGTCAATCCCCCTGCATAAACCTCATAGCCGACGTCTCCCTCGCACACCAGATACGCCACAGGCGCCAGATCGTCGTCGGCGTTTTTTTTCTTCGGTTTGTCGCCGGACCGGCCTTTTTGTGCTCCCTCTGCCTTATCGTCGACGACGAAGCAATAAACCAGTTTCAGCTTGACCGTTCCGCCTGTCTTCACTGTCGCGGATGCCGGCTTGAGGTGGAACCCTTGCACCAGGGCGTCGGCGCGGGCGGCGAGGCTGACCAGGCACAACACGGGCGCGACCAGCCACATCATCCGTTTTGGTGTCACGGTTTCCTTTCGCCGGCAACGGCGAGCGGCACGATTCGTCTCATGACTTTTTCCTCTCATAGTACGACGAAACGGAAACAATCTTCCGGTTCCCGTACCCCGGGGACGGCAGCAATGCTCCATTGCGCCTAGAAGCCGAGTTCCTTCTCCAGCGATTTCTGGTCCTTCTTGAATTTGTCCTGGCGCTTCACTTCGGCCTTTTCCTTTTCCGCCTCGTGGGATTCCTCCAGTTTCGCGGCCTTGTCGCCGAGACCGGCAAGGTTGTAATAGTCGGCGGCGATCTTTTTCTCGCCCTTCTTAAGGTGGGCATCTCCCAGGCGGCGCGCTTTGTCGCGCGCCTGGCGCGCGCCGGCCTCGTTGCGTGCGAAGCCGTAGTACGAAAGGGCGAGCTCGATCGACTTGCGGGAGTCATCGGCGAGCAGGGTGTCGCCGCGTTTCACTGCCCGATCGTTCACCCGTTTTTCCTGCTCGAACAAGCCATGCCATTCCCTAGCCTTTTTCAGTTCGTCGAAAGAATCGCCCTTCGCAGTCATGGACGTCTTGCGCGCGCTGAAGATCTTGTCTTCGTCAGACAGGAATTTATCTCCGTTTCTTGTCGCGATGGCCTGAAGTTTGTCGAGATAGCCGGCAATCGCCTTAAGACGGGGATCACGCTCGGTCATCATTGGCCCAAACTGGTCAGGGGAATAGCCTCTGCGCGCAATGGCATCGTGGTCGTCCACGCTGATCTTTCTCAGTTCGTTCATATCCAGGCGATTCAGGTGCTCCCGCGTTTGGCGAAAACGATAAACTGCCTTTGACACGGTCTGGAAGTCATCCGGCTTGGCTGTCGCCATTTTCATCTCCACCCGGTCGGCGGCGATTCCGTAGTAGTGCTCGCTGAAGTACTTGTGGGCCTCGGCGAATTTTCCCTTGCTCTCGGCTTGCTCGCCCAGCTTTAGGCTCGTCTTCCTGAGCATCGCCCAGCGTGTGGCCCTATGGCGATCGATTTCCTGCCCGTTCTTGCTCATGCAGGAGGGGTCGAACTTGCTTGCGGCATCAAAGGCCTCTTTCGTTCGCCCGGCCTTGTCATGGGCCAGCATGTCTGCGTAATTTTTCTTCGCGGCATTCTTGATGTTCACGTACTTGGGATCGTGACAGTCTATCCCCTCGCCGTCGGCAAAAACCGGCGTGGCCATGCCGGCGAGCAAGAGCGCCACGAAAAAATATTTCGTCATCGGATTCATGATTGCCCCCCCTACTTCAGAAGATCTACGGCATCTTTCCAGCCAAAGCCCTTCTTCTTGCCTTTCTCCTGTGGCTGTGGCTGCGGCTGTTTGTCGTCGTTCTTGTCGTCACCGCCCATCATCATCTTGCCGAGCCCGCCCATGCCCATGTCCATTTTGGAGTAGCCGGCCGGCACCTCGAACAGTGAGGCGTCCTGCTTGCCGAGCTTGAGATTCTTGAGTTCGATCTTGAATCGTTCCTTGCTGTTCTTGTCCACGGCGATGGCATCGAGTTTGACGACGATGTTTTCCTTCGTTCTCCACCCGAACCCGCCCAGCTTGTCGCCCTTGGGACCGGTCATGATCATCTTGCTCTTAGTGGTTTTCACGCCATTGACCGTCTCCGGCCCGACCGTGGTCGTTTCGATCTTGTAGCCGCTCATATCGTCCTTGCGACCCTCTTTGGGCATCTTCATCTCCATGTACATCTTGTCATCGGGCATCAGCATCCAAATGGCTTTCTTGTCGTGGCGCATGATCATGATCATCTTCTCGCCATCCTGGACAAATTCGCGCCGCTCCTTCCCCGGGGCGTGATACACGCTGCCCTCCTGGACTCCTTCGGCACTCTCGAAATACGAATCGGCAGAGTACTCGACATCGCTGGCTTGCACTGCCAGCGCCGGCGCCGTCAATGTCAATCCCGCCACGATCAGCCATTTGTTCATTTTCATTGAGATGATCTCCTGACTTGTTAACGTTGAACGCCGCGCCCCAAAAACCGTTGCACACCGGGGCATATGAGACTGCCGGAACTGGATCAGCCTAGAGGAGGAATCTCTACCAGGGCAAGGGCTGTATCGTCCTGTGAAACAAAAAAGAAAGGCCCCGTTGCCGGGGCCTTTCGTTACTGCATTAACCGAGTGGAATGGTCGGTTACATGTCCATACCGCCCATACCGCCCATGCCACCCATACCGCCCATGCCACCGCCAGCCGCCGACTCTTCCTTCGGCGTTTCGGCGACCATGGCTTCGGTCGTGATCATGAGACCGGCGACGGAAGCCGCGTTTTGCAACGCGATGCGCTCCACCTTGGTCGGGTCGAGGATGCCCATTTTGAACATGTCTCCGTACTCGCCGGTCTGGGCGTTATAGCCGTAGTTGACTTCCTTGGCCTCGGCAACCTTATGGTACACGACCGAGCCTTCGATGCCGGCATTCTCCACGATCTGACGCAACGGCTCCTGCATGGCGCGAATGGCGATTTCAATGCCAACGTTCTGGTCGTGGTTATCACCCTTGAGGCCCTTGATCGCCGCCACGGCACGCACCAGCGCCACGCCGCCACCGGCAACGATGCCTTCTTCCACGGCCGCACGGGTAGCGTGCAGCGCATCTTCCACGCGCGCCTTCTTTTCCTTCATCTCGACTTCAGTCGCGGCACCGACCTTGATCACGGCCACACCGCCCGCGAGCTTGGCCATGCGCTCCTGCAGTTTTTCCTTGTCATAGTCGGAGGTAGCCTCTTCGATCTGCGCCTTGATCTGCTTGATGCGCGCTTCGATGTCCTGTTTCTTCCCCGCACCATCAATAATCGTGGTGTTGTCCTTGTCCACCGTGACCCGCTTGGCGGAACCG
>DATCZH010000027.1:0-16205 GCA_036526015.1 Sulfuricaulis sp. | reverse complement strand
AGACTGCCGCGGTTATCTGCATTTCATGGAAGCCAGTGGTGTGATCGATCCGGCCACGCGCGAGGTCATCATCGACCGGCTGTTGGCGCTCGAAACTGACGGGATCACGCTCGATCAAATCAAGTGGGTTATGCTGCTCGTGCTGTTCAACCAGCCCGAGCAGGAGTACGCGTATCACATGCTTGAGGACATGGTATTCGACGAAATGCAGGGCCATCTGCATTGAATTTCATCATCCATCGCTGCTCGTTCCGGTTGTTTCCGTTTCGTAGTGGGTGGCTTACAACTTGACAAGCCCCGCCCGTTTTCGACAACAATTCGGGTATGAGCACTCCGGATGCCCGAAACAGCGCCGGAACGTGTACGACGCGGCAGTCAGTCCGCGTCGTTGTTTTTTCCAGAAGTCACCTGAAGCATGGCAATTTATTCCGTATGTGTTAAAGAGTTAAACGAATGTCAAAACATCTGATTGTGGTGGAATCGCCGGCGAAGGCCAAAACCATGTCCAAGTACCTTGGCAAGGACTTCACCTGTCTCGCCTCCTACGGCCATGTGCGCGATCTGATCCCGAAACAGGGCGCGGTCGAAACAGACAATGGCTTCGGCATGAAGTACCAGCTGATTGAGAAGAACAAGAAACACGTCGATGCCATCGTGAAGGCCATGAAAAAGGCCGACGCACTGTATCTCGCGACCGACCCGGATCGCGAGGGTGAGGCGATTTCCTGGCATCTGCACGAAATCTTGAAGGAAGAAGATGTGCTTGACGATAAACCGGTGCATCGCGTGGAATTCCACGAAATTACCAAAACCGCGATCCAACACGCCATCGAGCAGCCGCGCAAGCTTTCAGAGAATCTCATCAATGCCCAGCAGGCACGCCGTGCGCTCGATTATCTGGTGGGCTTTAATCTCTCGCCGCTGTTGTGGAAAAAGGTGCGTCGTGGATTGTCTGCCGGGCGCGTGCAAAGCCCAGCGTTGCGCCTGATCGTCGAGCGTGAAGAGGAAATCGAAAAATTCGTCGCGCGTGAGTACTGGACCATCGAGTCCGACCTCAACACTCAGGGCAAGGATTTTGTCGCCCGGTTGACCCATTTTAATGGTGAAAAACTTGAACAATTCTCCGTCGACAACGGCACGCGTGCCACGGAAATCGACGCCGCCCTGCAGGCTCAGGCCCAGGGGAAACTGGAAGTTCTTTCGGTCGATAAGAAGCAGCGCCGCCGCAACCCGGCCCCGCCCTTCACCACCTCGACCCTGCAGCAGGAGGCCTCGCGCAAACTGGGTTTCACCGCCCAGCGCACAATGCGCACAGCGCAACAGCTTTATGAAGGCATGGACCTCGGTCATGGCGAAGTGGTTGGCCTCATTAGCTACATGCGTACCGACGCGGTGAACCTGGCCAATGAAGCGGTGGCGGAAATCCGCGAGGTTATCAAGGACCGATTCGGCGCCGATAACCTGCCGGACGAACCGATTGTGTACAAAAACAAGTCGAAGAATGCGCAGGAAGCGCATGAAGCCATCCGCCCAACTTCGTCGGCGCGCACTCCGGACGCGGTTAAAGGTCACTTGAAGCCCGATCAGCTGCGGTTATACGAATTGATTTGGAAACGCACGATGGCTTGCCAGATGGTGCCGGCGTTACTCGATACCGTCACCGTGGACATGGCCGCCGGCGAGGGCAATGTCTTTCGCGCCACCGGCTCGACCGTGGTCAAGCCCGGGTTCATGTCGGTCTACCAGGAAGATACTGACGACAAGCCGGCGGATGCTCCGGAGGGCACCACCGAGGACGAGAAAATCCTGCCACCCATGGAGCAAGGCGAGTCGGTGGATCTCAAGGCAATCCGCCCCTTGCAGCACTTCACCGAGCCGCCGCCACGCTATTCGGAAGCGAGCCTCGTGAAGGCGCTCGAGGCGTACGGCATCGGCCGCCCTTCGACCTATGCCTCCATTATTTATACCCTTGAGAGCCGCGAGTACGTTACGCTGGAGAACCGCCGTTTCAAACCGACCGATGTCGGGCGCGTGGTAAACAAATTCCTCTCGGAGCATTTTTTCCACTACGTGGATTACGATTTTACCGCGCGCATGGAAGATGAACTCGATGCCATCTCGCGTGGCGAAAAAGAATGGAAACCGGTACTGCAGGATTTCTGGATTGATTTCAAGAATCAGGTAAAGGATAAAGAATCGGTGGATCGCCCGGGTGTCGAGATGATGGAAGAAGAGTGCCCCAAGTGCGGCAAGAAGCTGGCCAAGCGCCTCGGACGCAACGGCTACTTCATCGGCTGCACCGGTTACCCCGATTGCAACTACACGCGCAATGTAGACGATGCCGTGGGCGCCTCCAACGAACCTGAGATCGTGCCCGACCGCAAGTGTCCCAAGTGCGAATCAAACCTCGTTATCAAGCGCGGCCGCTACGGCCGTTTCATCGGTTGCAGCAATTATCCCAATTGCAAGCACATGGAGCCGCTGGAGAAGCCTGCCGACACCGGCGTGGAATGTCCGGAATGCAAACAGGCGACCATGCTCAAGCGCAAATCGCGTTACGGCAAGGTGTTCTATTCGTGCGCGCGCTATCCCGACTGCAAGTACGCCTGCTGGAACCCGCCCATCAAGGAACCCTGCCCGAAGTGCGGCTGGCCAATCCTGAGCATCAAGACGACCAAGCGCCGGGGCACGGAAAAGGTCTGCCCACTGAAAGAATGCGATTTCGCTGAACCCTACAACGGCGAAGTGCCGTTCGCCGATCCGCCCAAGGTCGCCGCCGGCGCTTAGACGGTAAAAGACATTTACACCGCGGCGATCACGAGCACGAGCCCAAGCAGCTGACGCAACCGCACCGGGGCCAGCCTACGCACTGCCATTTCTGATCCCACCACCGCGCCTGCGAGCGCCGCCGGTTTCATGAGGGTGGCGGAAACACCAATTAGCGCCATGGCGGCGAGATACCCGGAGGCACCGCCGTGCCCGACGGAGGAATAGAACATGGCCGCTACCGCGATGAAGGCGAGCAACCAGGGAAACAAGGATGAATCGAGAGATTCCAGGCTATGCCCTCAGTGGCGCGATGTAAAAGGACGTGCTAGAAAAACAGGCGATGTTCGCGATAAAGAATCTTAACCTGACTTCCGGTGAAAGAAATATCACCGCCAAACTGATTGTTGCCGTAATGATCGGGCTGCTGGCGTCGTGTGTCAGCGTTCCGCCGCAGGCGCCAGGGGTAGGCCCGGCCGTGGCGTGGGCAGATCTGTCAGGCTGGCACGACGACCGGTTGTCCCAGGCGTGGCCGGCGTTGCTTAACAGCTGTCAGAAAATACCGGCGCGTAACGCGCGCTGGCAGGATTTGTGCTCCGATGCCGCGCTATATCAACACCCGGACGATGAAACCGCCCGTGCTTTTTTCGAAACGCGTTTTTTGGCACACGAGGTATTTGGCCATAACGGCGGGAACGACGGACTCATCACCGGTTATTACGAGCCGTTGCTGCAAGGAAGCCTGGTGAAGACCGATCGCTTCCGACACCCGGTTTATGGAAGACCGGAGGATCTGGTCACCGTGGATCTCGGAGGGCTTTACCCGGAATTGCAGGGCAAGCGCTACCGCGGAAGGTTGAACGGCAATCGGGTGGTGCCTTACTACTCGCGTGCCGAGATCAGCAACGGCAAGCGTCCGTCCGATGGCGCGGTGATCGCTTGGGTCGAGGACCCGGTGGCGCTATTCTTTCTTGAAATCCAGGGTTCGGGACGCATCCGGTTGCCGGACGGACGGATGCTCTACGTGGGTTATGCCGATCAGAACGGCCATCCGTATGTCCCAATCGGCCGCACCTTGGTCGAATCCGGCGCCTTAACGCTGGAGGAAGCTACGATGCCGGCGATCCGCGCCTGGCTTCGCGCCAATCCGGGAAAAGCCCGGGAAGTCTTGAACAGCAATCCCAGTTACGTGTTCTTCATGCCGCGCGAGTCCGCAGAGGCGGGACCGGTGGGGGCGCTCAATGTGCCGCTTCAACCGGAGCGATCCATCGCCGTGGACCCTAATTTTATTCCGTTGGGGAGTCCGGTGTGGTTCGAGACCTCCCTGCCGGGTGAGGCTGAGGACCGACCGTACCGACGATTGGTTTTCGCGCAGGACACCGGTGGCGCGATTCGCGGCGCGGTGCGCGCCGATCTGTTTCTCGGCTTTGGTGAAAAGGCTGAGCGCGTGGCAGGTGCCATGCGTCAACGCGGGAAACTGTATGTGCTGTTGCCCCGTCCGCGAACTCTGAACTGACTTGATCAGTGGATTTGTGCCGCGTTGTTACACTTGCCAGGACGCGTCAGCGGATAAAGCTCGATTTCCCCTTCGATGACATTTGTCGCCTCCACCACGAGCCGGCCCACCGCCTTCACGTTATCGTGTAACGGTGGCGCGTGGAAATCAGCCGGCGCTGAATGGAGCCACAATACATGCGTCAGTCCCGTTCCAGGGCGGTTATTCCTGTCACGGGTTGTCAGCATCGATGACAGCCAGGCACGATCTCTCCGTTCAGTCGATGACCGGGAGATGACCAAACCGGCGACATAAGCCCAGGCTTCCGGGGTCGACTCCATGGGGCGAGTGTAATAGCGCGGTGCGTTTTGGCGGACCGGAAGGTGATCGATGGCCGGACGCGCCATGGCGATGAGGCGCAGTGGCGCCAAACGGACGTAACCGCTGTACATCACCCCTTCCGGATATTTTCCGGCGAGCGAATCCCATAGCTCCTGAAACGGTGTGGAATTTTCAAAACGCCGGAATGAGTCACTCGCCCTCGCCGGCGGAAGGTACAAAAATCCATTCGACTGAAAATACCGGTTGGCAACCGTGGCGAAGTATTTCGGTGAATCGGCATGGGTGGTGCGCAACCACGCCTGACCGCCGACGACCAGGGCATCTCCCAGGCTATCCCAGCCGCCGATGGCGGCCGAGCCCAGGCCGAATAGCATCTGTTGTGCGTCAAGGTAAGTGTCTTTCAGCTCATCAGGAACCCGTGATTGCGCGCGCGCCAGCATGTCGCCAACCACGCACGGAACCGCCGGTCGCCACCACGACGGTCCGAATATGACCGCGACGGCGACGCTGATCCCGAGCAGGAGGCCGAATTCTTTTTTAACGGTATCGAAATTCAAGGAGCCTCCGCGGCATCCCGCTGATTCCGGCAGAGATGCAGCAGTTCTTCGCCGATCACCGTGCGTCGCCAGCCGCGTGTGAGCGCGCCAGAGGTGTCGCCGGCAAGAATTTTCAGCAATTCCCGGCGTGGCGCCAGCAGCGTCGCGCTAATTTTCATTTTTTCGGCGACGGCACGCACACGCCCCTGCATTTGTTCATACAACGCCTGTTGCCGGCGGTCGAGGCGTTGCGGTTCATCCCACAGCCGCTCCGCTTTCATTTCCCGCCCGCGCTCCACGGCCTCAAGTATCTCCGCCCCCCATTTACGAGCCGCCGAACCGCCCATGCCGGAAATCTGCCCGAGCGCATCCAAGCTCGCAGGTGCGGCCAGGGCGATTTCCACCAGTGCTGTATCGGGAACAACCCAGCCGCGCGGGAGATTGCTTTTCTGTGCCGTGTGCTCGCGCCAGGCCGCCAACTCGAGAAGTATCTTCTGCGCCGCCGGCAGCAGGGACTGGCCCTGCTTCAAGCGCCGGAAGGCGGTGCGCGGATCATTACGATAGAGCGCCGGCTGAGTGAGCGTCGCGCATTCTTCCTGGAGCCAGCCGGTACGTCCGAGGTCTTCAAGTTTTTGCGCAAGGTGCTGGTACACGTCGCGCAGGTAGCGCACGTCGTCCGCGGCGTAATGCAACTGATCCGGCGGGAGCGGACGGACTTCCCAGTCGGCACGCGTATGCAACTTGGGGAGTTTGTGGCCGGTGATGGTTTCGACCAGGGTCCCGTAGCCGATTTGGTCGTCGTACCCGCACAGTGAGGCGGCGATCTGTGTGTCGAATACCGGCGCGGGCGGTGTGCCGCGCATGTCGGCGAACACCTCGAGGTCCTGGCGCGCCGCGTGGACAACTTTGAGCAGGTCGGGTGCATAAATCACCTCGAGCAGAGGGTCGATGTCCCGTAAGGCGAGGGTGTCCACGCAGGCGATGGTCTCCGGGGTTGCCACCTGTACCAGGCACAGGCGTGCGTAATAGGTACGCGTTCGCATGAATTCCGTGTCCAGCGCCATCCACGGGCCATCACGCAGCGATTCGCATAACGATACGAGTGTCGTCGTGTCCTGGATCAGCGCAGGCGCTGCGGAAGGAGCCCTAATTGCCTTGCTCATGGGTATTGTCCATTCATGTAAAGTCCGTCTACGTTGGCACGGTTACGAAACCGGGGATGCCAGTGTATGCATTTCGCGTGCATCACCCAACCGCCGTTTGGGACGTCGGATTTGGTTTATTATTAAAGTTATGGATCGGCGCCTGAACGTAAGGAGCAACCCAGAAGGAGGGTGGATCGCCGGATTGTGGTTGGTATCGATTTTAGCGGCCTGCGAACCGAGTTGGACCGTGCAGGAGACTCATGCCCGTGAT
Organism: Sulfuricaulis sp.; assembly: GCA_036526015.1. GTDB lineage: Bacteria > Pseudomonadota > Gammaproteobacteria > Acidiferrobacterales > Sulfurifustaceae > Sulfuricaulis. The sequence goes on along the minus strand of DATCZH010000027.1, from coordinate 9,650 downwards.
TTCATCGAGGCGCTGGTCATCTCCCCGTCCGAGATGGAGCAATTGCGTGATATTTCCAACCTGTCTTCCGAGCGCCACCCTGAGGAACTGCTTGACGACCTTTCCGCCCGTGTCGGGTTGGATTATCTTCGAACCATGCAGGTACAGGGTGAGTCGCTGAAATTTGTTCTGGGGGAATCCCGCCGGCTAGGCGAGACACAGCGAACGGTCAAGGTCCATGTCACCTATCTTCAGCCGGGAGCAACCTCGATGGGCGAGGTCAGGTTTCTGGTTCGGATCGATGTAAGTGGTCTGAATCGCTGGCACATCGTTCGTGTCACGGGCGATAACTGAAAGTCGTTAAACCATCCAACCATGCCGTTAAGAATATTGCTGGATATTTGCCTGCTGCGCGCCGCACCTCAGGATCTTCCTTCCTCTCGTGTCGGAATGGCCGGCGCGCTTGCCGCCTATGCCTTGGCGGATGTTGTTGCTGTTTACGATATTCTGACGCCAGGGAGTGCGGTGTTGGCGGCGGGCGTGGACACCCTGTTGCTGGCGGCGACCACCCAGCTGGTGCTGCTATGGCGCCATTTCGAAAACCGCGTGATCCAGACATTGACCGCACTTGCCGGCAGTGGCGCGTTGCTTTCGATGCTGGCCTGGACCGGCGCTGTCCTGATGCGCGGTTCGCTGCCGCCGGAATGGATATGGGCGGCGTTTTTGGTGTGGTATACGCTGGTATTTGGACATGTCTTGCGCCACGCGCTGTCGATATCATTCACGGTCGGCGTGGGGGCGAGCATCGTCTATTTATTTCTGTCGATGGGCGTGACGGGGTTGTTCATGAATCCAGTTCCGGCCACTAACTAACAATGCGCATACACATTCTTGGAATCGGGGGGACCTTCATGGGCAGTGTGGCGCTGTTGGCGCGCGACCTCGGTCACGAAGTGACCGGATCGGACGCCAAGGTTTACCCACCCATGAGCACGCAGCTCGCGGCACAGGGGATCCGGCTCATGGAGGGCTACGACTCCAGGCATCTCGACAGCGTCAAGCCCGATCTCGTGGTCATCGGCAATGCGCTGTCACGTGGTAATGCGCTGGTCGAGACGGTTCTCGACCGCGGCCTTCGGTACACTTCCGGTCCGCAATGGATCGCGGAAAATGTTCTGCCGGGTCGCTGGGTGCTGGCGGTGGCCGGGACGCACGGCAAGACCACCACAGCGGGCATCCTGGCCTGGATACTGGAGTACGCCAAACTTAAACCTGGTTTTTTGATCGGTGGCGTACCCGAAAATTTCGGTATTTCGGCGCGCCTCGGCGATGAACCCTTCTTTGTCATCGAGGCCGATGAATACGACACCGCTTTTTTCGACAAGCGCTCAAAATTCGTTCACTATCGTCCGCGTACTGCTGTACTCAACAACCTGGAATACGATCACGCGGATATTTTTCCTGATCTCGCCGCGGTAACCTTGCAGTTTCACCACTTTGTCCGCACCGTTCCGCGATCGGGCTTGCTGGTGGTGAACGGACAGGATGGGAACCTGTCCAATTTGCTGACCATGGGTTGCTGGACGCCGGTGGAACGGTTCGGATCGGAGCGCGGCTGGCAGGCGTTAGCCCTTAATCCGGAGGCCAGCCGGTTTCAAGTAATGTTCAACAAACAGAATAAGGGCGAAGTCACGTGGGACCTGCTCGGTGGCCACAACATGGCCAATGCCTTGAGTGCGATTGCGGCAGCCCACCATGCGGGCGTTCCGGTCAAGACATCGTTGCTGGCGTTGGAAAAATTTCGCAACATCAAGCGGCGACTGGAAGTGCGCGGAACGATTCGTGGCATCACGGTGTATGATGACTTTGCGCATCATCCCACGGCGATTACGGCAACGCTGGAAGCCTTACGCGCGCGCATCGGCAATGCCCGGATCCTCGCGGTGCTGGAATTGCGCTCGAATACCATGCGCCTGGGCGTGCACCGTGACACACTGGCTGGCGCGCTGGTCCACGCCGATGGGGTCTTGCTGCTCAAGCCCGATGATTTAAACTGGAACTTGGAACGCGTGACCAACGCCTTAAATGGTCGCGGGCAGGCATATTCCACGGTAGAGGAAATCATCGAGACGCTGATTCGCGAGGCGCGTCCGGGTGATCATATATTGATCATGAGCAATGGCAGCTTCGGAAATATCCACGCGCGTTTGCTTGAGCAGTTTCGGGCATAAACCCTGATTTGGGTTGCGCGGGAGTGCAATTTTTGCATAGGCTCACGCAGTGTTATTTTGGAGATACAAGAATGAAACGTTATTTCGGTGGATGGTTATTGGCGTTGTTCCTGTTTTCGGGTGTGACGCATGCCGCGTTCGAGGAAGGACGCCACTACATGTCACTCCCCTTTCCGGCGACGGTTGAAACCGGCAACCGGATCGAGGTGCGCGAATTCTTCTGGTACGGCTGTCCGCATTGTTACGTGCTGGAACCGGGGCTCACGAGCTGGCTGAAAAAGATGCCCGCTAACGCGCAGTTTGTGCGTACGCCCGGTACCGCCGCGAAATGGATGGTACATGGCCAGGCCTACTACACCTTCGAGGCCTTAGGCGTACTCGACAAGCTGCATGGAGCCTTTTTCAAGGCTGTGCAGGAAAAACCGGGCGCGTACAACGATGAAAAGGCCATCATGGCTTTCGTCGCGAGCCACGGAGTGGATGCCAAAAAATTCGGCGAGGCCTTCAACTCCTTTGGTGTGCGCCTGAAACTGGAAAAAGCCAAACAACTTAACCAGGACCTGAATATCAGCTCGGTGCCATCGCTGGTGGTGGATGGGAAATACCTGACTTCGGCCGCCATGGCCGGGGGCGAGGAGGCCATGTTGAAATTGCTGGATCACCTGATTACCAAAGCTGCCAAGGAACGCCCGCAACAACCGCGAAAAAAGTAATGGTTAGGTAATGGCGTGGTTCAGCCGGCCTATGTTTTTTCCCAAGCCGGCGTGTTTTGGGAGGGCATGTTTTATGTCTCGGCCACAGGCGCCGCACCTGCTAAGCTAGAGAGGAATGGTCCGCCGTCCACTTCCCCGGTTTCCGGCGATCACGCGCTGTCATGGATAGAAAGCTGACGAAGAACACCACCAAGGAGCCAAGCCTCATCGCCCGCTGGCGATCTTCCTCGCTGGCGTCTGGCAACGCCGCCTATCTTGAGGAACTCTACGAGCAGTTTCTGCAGGATCCGTCTTCCGTCTCCTTGGCATGGCGGCGTTACTTCGAAGACCTGCCGCGCGTCAACGGGATTGAACACGATGTCTCGCACAGCGCCGTGCGCGAGGAATTTCGCCGGATCGCTCATCACCACCCATCGCCCGCCACCGCTCGCCAACCGGCGTTGGCGGCCTCAGTGGAATCCGCGCACAACCAGGTCAAGGTGCTGCAGCTCATCAATGCCTACCGCTATCGCGCGCACCAGATAGCCAAACTCGATCCACTCGGGCTCCGGGAATCGCCCAGTATCCCCGAACTCGACTTGCGCTATTACGGATTGGGAGAAACCGAACTTGATACGGTTTTCGAAACTGGTTCGCTGGTAGGTTCCCGGCAGGCCACGCTGCGCGAAATTCTCGCGCAGTTGCGCGCCACTTACGCTTCCACGATTGGTGTCGAGTACATGCACATCACCGACACGGCGGAGAAGCGCTGGCTGCAGAGCGGGATCGAAAGTGTCCACGGGACACCCAGCTATCCTCCCGAGACGCGCCGCGCTTTGCTTGAACGGCTGACCGCAGCCGAAGGCCTCGAGCACTACTTGCATACCAAGTATGTCGGGCAAAAGCGTTTCTCGCTCGAAGGCGCGGAAAATTTGATCCCATTGCTGGATGAATTGATCCAGCGTGCCGGCGCCAATGGAACGAAAGAGGTCATTATTGGCATGGCGCACCGCGGACGGTTGAATGTGTTGGTCAACATCCTGGGGAAAAGTCCTGAAGAGATGTTCCGCGAATTCGAGGGTCGGGCCACGTCCTACGGCGGCACGGGGGATGTGAAATACCATCTGGGCTATTCCTCCGACATCGCCACGGATGGTGGTCACGTGCACGTGGCGCTCGCCTTCAATCCTTCGCATCTCGAAATTGTCGGGCCGGTGGTGCAAGGCTCGGTGCGCGCGCGCCAGGAGCGGCGGGGGGATAGTCGCGGCAATCGTGTATTTCCGGTGGTGATTCACGGCGATGCCGCTTTTGCCGGCCAAGGCGTGGTGATGGAAACCTTTAACATGTCGCAATCGCGCGGCTATGCCACCAAGGGCACGGTGCATATCGTGATCAACAACCAAATCGGGTTTACCACCAGTCACCAGCAGGACGCCCGTTCCACGCTTTACTGCACGGACGTGGCCAAGATGGTCGGCGCCCCGATTTTCCATGTCAACGGCGACGATCCTGAGGCGGTGCTGCTGGTCACACAGATCGCTCTCGACTATCGCATGACTTTTCACAAAGATGTCGTAATCGATCTCTATTGCTACCGCCGCCACGGCCACTCCGAGGCCGACGAGCCGACGGTGACCCAGCCGATCATGTACCAGCGCATCCGCGAGTTGCCGAGCACCCGAACGCTTTACGCTGGGAAACTGGTGCAAAGTGGCATCATTACCGACGACACGGTTGCTGACATGCTGCGGGACTATCAGCAGCGTCTCGAATCCGGTGCCAACGTCGCGCCGCGATTCGTGTCACGGGAAGCCGCGGAATACGACTACAGCTCGGACTGGGCTCCCTACGTGAACGGTCGCTGCGATTTTGCCACCCAAACATCCGTTAGCCTCGAGGGCCTCCGTTCCCTGACTGAAAAGATGCTGCATATTCCGGAAGGGTTGGAACTGCATCCGCAGGTGGCCAAAATTTTCGATGCCCGGCGCAAAATGGCGGCCGGCGCCCTGCCGCTCGACTGGGGTTTCGCTGAAAACCTCGCTTATGCCACGCTGCTGCAGGACGGTTACTCTGTTCGACTTTCCGGCCAGGACTCGGGTCGTGGGACCTTCTTTCACCGTCATGCGGTGGTGCATAACCAGAAGGACAGCACGACCTACGTACCGCTGCGCAATCTGTTTGACGGCCAGCCGCGTTTTCTCGTCATCAATTCGCTGCTGTCGGAGGAAGCGGTGCTGGCCTTCGAATACGGCTATGCCACAACTGATCCCCGCACGCTCACTATCTGGGAGGCGCAATTCGGCGATTTTGCCAACAACGCGCAGGTGGTAATCGATCAATTCATCGTGTCCGGAGAGCAGAAGTGGAACCGGCAATGCGGTATCGTGTTGTTCCTGCCGCACGGGTTCGAAGGCCAGGGCCCGGAGCACTCTTCGGCGCGGATCGAGCGCTACCTTCAGCTCTGCGCCCAGCAGAACATGTTTGTGTGCGTGCCGACGACCCCGGCGCAGTTTTTCCATCTGTTGCGCCGACAGATGCTCTGGTCCTGCCGCAAACCGCTCGTGGTCATGACGCCGAAAAGCCTGTTGCGTCACCGTGGTTCGGTGAGCAGCCTGGAAGACCTGACGCAAGGTCGGTTCCAGTCGGTGCTGCCCGAGGCGGAACCGCTCGAGGAGTCGGCAGTGAAAGAACTCATCTTCTGCAGCGGCAAGGTTTATTTTGATCTGATCGAGCGTCGCGAAGCGCTCTCACGGCGTGATGTCGCGATCCTGCGCATTGAGCAGCTCTACCCGTTCCCGGAAGAAGAACTGAAGTTCGAGCTGGAAAAATATCCTCACGTCGGCCGTTTCATTTGGTGCCAGGAAGAAGGGCAGAACAAGGGTGCGTGGTACCAAATCCAGCACCATCTCCACCGCATCGTTCCTCCGGGGATGGCGCCGGAATATCGGGGCCGCCCGCTGTCCGCCGCCCCGGCGGTGGGCAGTTATCAATTGCACATCACCCAGCTGCACGAACTGCTCGATCAGACGCTGGGGCCTATAACATGATTTTCCGTGGAAACCACCATGGCCACTGACATCACGGTCCCGGTTTTTCCGGAGTCCGTTACGGAAGGAACCATTCTGACCTGGCACAAACAGCCGGGGGAGAAGGTGGCGCGCGATGAGCTGCTGGCCGAAATTGAAACCGATAAGATTGTATTCGAAGTGCCGGCGCCGGCCGATGGAGTACTGGCCGAAATCAAGACCCCGGTAGGGGCAACCGTGAAGTCGGGTGAAGTGCTCGGTCGTCTGGAAATGTCCGCGTCGGGGACGGCGACCGCGACCAAACCGGAGTCGGAGAAACCGGCGTCCAAGCCAACACCCCCGGCCATGCCAGCCGCCAAACGGCTCATGCAGGAGCAAGGGATCGACGAGCGAATAATTTCCGGCAGCGGCAAAGGGGGGCGGATCCTCAAGGAAGATGTGTTAAAGCACGTGGATGCCACCGAGCCCATGCCGACCGTTTCCGTCCCGGAAGCGAAAAAGAAAACGAAAACGGCTGCACCCGCCTCGCCGCCCGCCATGCCGGCCGGGGATCGTCCTTCGAGGCGCGTGCCCATGACGCGCCTGCGCAAGCGGATTGCCGAGCGCCTCGTCGAGGCGCAGCACACCGCGGCGATCTTGACCACCTTCAACGAAGTCAACATGCAACCGGTTATGGAGCTGCGCACGCGTAACCGCGACCGCTTCGAGAAGGAGCACGGCGTGCGTCTCGGTTTCATGTCCTTCTTCGTGAAGGCGTCGATTGAGGCGCTCCGGCATTTCCCTGAAGTCAACGCCTCGATTGACGGCGAGGAGGTCGTGTACCATGGTTTCTACGATATCGGCATTGCGGTCAGTTCGCCGCGTGGGCTCGTGGTGCCGGTGCTGCGCGACGCCGACCGCCTCACCATGGCCGAGATTGAATTGCGTATCCGTGATTTGGGGGAACGCGCCCAGAACGCCCAGCTCACGCTTGAGGAAATCACGGGAGGGACCTTCACCATCACCAACGGCGGTGTGTTTGGTTCACTCCTGTCCACGCCGATCCTGAATCCGCCGCAGAGCGCCATCCTCGGCATGCACCGGATCCAGGACCGGCCGGTGGCGGAAAACGGCCAAGTGGTCATTCGCCCGATCATGTATCTTGCGCTCTCCTACGATCATCGCCTGGTGGATGGACGCGAGGCGGTGCAGTTCCTCGTGATGATCAAGGAACTGCTGGAAGACCCGGCGCGGCTGCTGCTGGAAGTGTGACCATGGCGGATCGATATGATCTTGTCGTCATCGGCGCCGGACCCGCGGGTTACACGGCGGCCATCCGCGCGGCCCAGCTTGGTCTCAAAGTAGCGTGCGTGGACGACTGGCAGACGACTTCCGGCGAGCCCGCGCTGGGCGGCACCTGTCTCAACGCCGGCTGCATTCCCTCCAAAGCGCTGCTCGAAACTTCCGAGCTGTTTATGCAGGCGCGCGTTCACGGACCAACCTATGGGCTGAAATTCAAGGAATTATCGCTCGATCTTCCGGCCATGCTGGCGTACAAGGACAAGGTGGTGTCTGAGCTCACGCGCGGCATCGCGACCCTGTTCAAGGCCAACGGCGTGACCTCGATATCCGGCCGCGGAAAACTGCTGCCCAAAAACACCGTGGAAATCTCGGGGAAAACTCAACAGCAGATCGAAAGCGAGTACGTGATCCTGGCCAGCGGTTCGATTCCGGTAAATCTCAAGAGTGCGCCCTTCGATGGGCAGCGCATCGTGGATTCCCAAGCGGCGCTCGAGTTCAAAGAAGTGCCGCGTCGTCTGGGCGTCATCGGCGCCGGCGTCATCGGGCTCGAACTGGGAAGTGTGTGGCATCGGCTCGGCGCCGAGGTGGTGCTCCTCGAGGCACAAGAAACATTTCTCTCCATGGCCGATGAACAGATCGCGCGTGAGGCGCTGAAGCAATTCACCACCCAAGGGCTCGATATCCGTCTCGGGGCGCGGGTGCTGGAAAGCAAAGTCGAAAATAATTCGGTCTCGGTGCGTTACCAGGACAAGAATGGCGAGCACACGGAACAGGTGGATAGGCTGATTGTCGCAGTCGGACGCCGACCCAACACCGTGGGACTCATGGCGGACAATTCAAAATTATTGCTGGATGAATGGGGATTCGTGCATGTCGATGAACACTGCCGAACCAATCTTCCCAAGGTTTATGCCGTGGGCGATCTGGTGCGCGGACCGATGCTCGCGCACAAGGGCATGGAAGAGGGGGTGATGGTGGCGGAGCGCCTCACCGGTCGGGAGACCACAGTGAACTACGACGTCGTGCCCTCAGTGATTTACACCCAGCCCGAAATCGCCTGGGTGGGAAAGACCGAACAAGCGCTTAAAACGGCCGGCACGAATTGTCGCTCCGGGATGTTTCCGTTTGCCGCGAACGGGCGGGCCAAGGCCATGGGCCAAGCCACCGGCTTTATCAAGGTTCTGGCGGATTTCCATACTGATCGCGTGTTGGGTGTGCACTTGATCGGTCCGAATTGCTCCGAGCTGGCCGCGCCCGCCGCCCTGGCCATGTCCTTCGGCGCCTCGAACGAAGACATCATGCTCACCATGTTCGCCCACCCAACGCTTTCCGAGGCGTTGCACGAGGCCTCGCTGGCCGTGGCTGGTCACGCCATTCACGTGGCGCAGCCGAAGCGGGGAAAGAATTGATTCCTACGCGTTATGGATATCAGTAACGATAAGGGGGCCATCGGCCCCCTTATCGTTATGGTGGCGCGCCCTAGAGGATTCGAACCTCTGACCTTCAGCGTCGGAGGCTGACGCTCTATCCAGCTGAGCTAAGGGCGCTTAATTTAAGGATTTGATCTTAATCATTTCCCGGGTGCAGCGGGGAGGCAAGAATACCGGTCGCCGTTGACAGCGTCTATCCTAAGAAATGAGGGGGTTTTTTCCAAAAGGAATATTAGGTTATACTTATACGGCTAAAATCTGGGATCCGCCATTCGGCGGGTAGGTATTTCAACACACCAAACATGAGTAAAGGTAAAACATGACTGATCGTGCATTCTGGAAATCTTTTTCTGGCCTGATCGCCGCGCTGGTGGCGTTGACGGTCGTTCTTTTTATTTTGGCGCAAATGGTGGGCGGCAAACCGGCGAAGCCGGTTGAAGCCACGGCTGATGCCAAGGCCGTTGCCGAACGCATCAAGCCGGTGGGTGAACTGACGGTCGGTGTCGCGCCGGCGGAGAAAGTGACCACGACATCTTCCAATGCGGTCATGGAGGCCATCATTCCATCCGCGAATGCGGCAGCAGCGGCCGATGGCAAGAAAATTTACGATGCTTCCTGCATGGCGTGCCATGCGGCGGGAGTGGCCGGTGCGCCGAAGTTGGGTGACAAGGCTAATTGGGCCCCGCGCATCGCTCAAGGTAACGACAAGATGTACACGAATGCCATCAAGGGCTTCCAGGGCAAGGTCGGCATGATGCCTCCCAAGGGCGGCAACATGAGTCTTAAGGATGAAGACGTGAAGGCCGCCGTGGATTACATGGTGTCGCAGAGCAAGTAAGTCTTTTCCAATTTCAGTAAATAAAAAAGCGGCCGCCAAGCCGCTTTTTTATTTTGTAAAGGATTTCTACTTTCAGGCAAACGAAAGCCCGCGGTCGAGACATCGATACTGCACCGCTTCCGCTAGGTGGGATGTGTGTATCGATTCCTCCGCGGCCAGGTCGGCAATGGTAC
>DATCZH010000026.1:0-5883 GCA_036526015.1 Sulfuricaulis sp. | reverse complement strand
GAACTGACGATTCGCAAGGGCGACACCCTCTCGGATATCCTCAAGCGCGAAGGCCATGACGGCAGCGAAATTCACCGGTTGATCCAGACCAACCCGGACGCCCGCATCTTCCGCCAGCTCTATCCGGGCCAGCGGTTGCGTTTGCGTGCCGAGGCCGGCGGAAAGCTACAGGAGCTTGTCTACGAAACCGATCCCGGCGAAGCCTTTCATCTCGTCCGTCAAGAGGATCGTTTTGAACTGACCAAGGAACTACGCCGCTTCGAAACACGTGTGGCCCACGTTTCCGGGACCATCGCCTCTTCCTTGTTCGAGGACGGACAGGAGGCCGGACTCTCCGATACCCTGATCATGAAGCTTGTGGAAATTTTCGGATGGGACGTTGACTTTGCGCTCGATCTGCGCCGGGGTGACAGCTTCTCGATCATTCACGAGGAAAAGTTCTGGCAAGGACAAAAGGTCTCGGATGGAACCATCCTGGCGGCCGAATTCATCAACCAGGGGCAAGTTTTTCGCGCCATCGCGTTTCGTGATGCCAACGGGTATATCTCGTATTACACGCCCGATGGCACGAGCGTACGCCGGCCGTTCTTGCGCACGCCGGTGGAATTCAGCCGCATTACCTCGCGCTTCACCAATCGCCGGTATCACCCGGTGCTCAAGACGTGGCGAGTGCACAAAGGTGTGGATTACGCCGCCCCGACCGGCACACCGGTGCGCGCCACCGCCAGCGGACGCATCCTGGCGATTGGCTGGAACGGCGGCTATGGCAAGCGCATCGTCATCCGCCACAACGCCACGTACAGCACGATCTATGCGCATCTCTCGCGCTTCCGCGCCGATCTCCGCGTCGGCAGCTTCGTGGATCAGGGTCAGACCATCGGCTTCGTCGGCGCCACGGGGCTCGCGAACGGTCCGCACCTGCATTACGAATTCCAGGTCAACGGGGCGCATCGCAATCCACTAACTTACAAATTCTCGGGTGGAGGCAAGATCGCTTCGCAAAACCATGATGAGTTCATGCAGATCGCCAATCGCTGGACCGCGCGTCTTGATGTCATCAGCTACAGCACCCTGATCGCTGCCAACCCCTAAGCCGGAACCCTCTTGTAACTTTTCGCGTGCTGCCCGAAACTGCGCCCATGCACTACATCGGGCTGATGTCGGGTACCAGTGCGGATGGCATCAACGCCGCGCTGATCAATCTTTCTGTGGAAAGCCGGCCCATCCTCGTGGCCACGCATGCCTACCCGCTCGAAGCCGCGATCCGCGGCGAGATCCAAACTCTGATGCGCGAAGGACAGAATGAGGTCGAGCGGCTGGGTGAACTCGATATCGTCTTGGGCGAAATGTTTGCCGCGGCTGCTAATGCCGTGCTCAAAAAGTCGGGACTGGCGAAAAAGGACATCCGTGCCATCGGCAGTCATGGCCAGACGCTGCGCCATCGCCCGCGCGCCGCGCATCCGTTCACGCTTCAGATCGGCAATCCTTCCGTGATCGCCGAACGCACCGGCATTACCACGGTGGCGGATTTCCGCGCGCGTGATATGGCCGCCGGGGGGCAGGGCGCGCCGCTGGTGTCGGCGTTCCATCACCGGATGTTTCATTCCCCCCAACGGCATCGCGTCATCATCAACATCGGCGGGATCGCTAATGTTACCTCGCTGCCCAGGGATGTCTCACAACCGGTGACTGGTTTCGACACCGGTCCCGGCAACACCCTGCTCGATCAATGGATCAGCCAGCACCAGGCGTGCGCGCATGATGAGGCCGGGCACTGGGCCGCTTCCGGGCGCGCTTCGACAGATCTGTTGAGGAAACTCCTGTCCGATTCCTATTTCGAGGCGCAGCCCCCCAAGAGCACGGGACGAGAGCATTTCAATCTGAACTGGCTGCAAGATCACCTCAAGCGTCTTACCGCACCGCCGTCCGCGGTCGACGTGCAGGCCACGCTTCTGCAGCTCACCGCCCAGACCATTGCCCAGGCGATCCGCCAGTTTCTGCCGCCGGTGCAAGAAGCCTACGTCTGCGGTGGCGGCGCGCACAATCGTGAATTGATGTTGGCCCTGACGGCAAGTCTGCCTGGCATCATCGTGGCCACCACTGAGACCCTCGGCCTGGCCCCGGACTGGGTCGAGGCATCGGCCTTTGCCTGGCTGGCACATCAGGCCATGGAGCGGGAACCCGGCAATATTCCCTCTGTCACCGGCGCCCGGCGGGCTGTGGTACTCGGCGGGATCTATCCGGCCTGACAACGGTTCGCGCGCCATCTCTCTGCGGAAAATACAAAGGGCCCGATAGGGCCCTTTGGGTGTTTCCGGAAAATTCCAGAACTCAGGTATTGAAGGAGGAGCCGCAGCCGCAGGTGGTCTTGGCATTCGGGTTCTTGATCACGAACTGCGCGCCCTGCACGCTGTCCTGAAAATCGATCTCGGCACCGGCCAGATACTGGAAACTGAGCGGATCGATCAGCAGGGTGACGCCGTCTTTTTCCACACGGGTATCATCCTCGCCAGCCTTTTCCTCAAATGTAAAACCGTACTGGAATCCCGAGCATCCGCCGCCGGATACAAATACTCGCAGCATCAGCGCCGGATTCTTTTCCTCTTCAATCAATTCCTTCACCTTTTTTGCCGCGTTGTCGGTAAACAACAAGGGGCTCGGCATTTCTGGCATGGCTGCAGTCATCTTCAACCTCCACACAAAACATTAAACTGAATAAAAACAATTATCCTATTCCTGATCCGGCAGGTCAAATATTCCTATTCGTCATCATTCAAACTACCTTCACCCGCTGATTTCAACCGGGTGACGGTTCCTTTCTGGGAATTGCCTTGGCCAGTTTCAACCGATTCCCGCACCAGGTTTCCGTTGACCACAGCTCCTAAGGCCATTTCGATAACCTTATAATAAACATCCCCGGATATTTCCGCTTTGGATTGAAGTTCGATGCGTTCCGCGGCACGGACATTTCCCTTGATCGCGCCGTTGGTAATGATATGCGGTACCGTGATATTGCCGGTCACCGTGGCGTTCTCGCTCAGCACCAAGGTGCTGTTGCCTTCGCCTTTGGCGATGATGTTGCCGCGGACTTTTCCATCAACGCGCAGTCCACCGGCAAAAACAATGTCACCTTTCACCTCGGTTTTCGCGCCGACTAGCGTGTCTATAGTGTTGCACGGTTTGTCATTCGGTGTTTTTCCCAGCGCATTCAGCATTGTCTTCCCCTCCATGATCTTAATAATAGTCCTGCCGGCAACCGGCGCAGGGATTATACCCGGGAGCCCGATGCCCGGCAGAGAATATCACCCCAGCGGCCAGGTGTAGGTCGCTTCCGCCATGGAAATCCCGCCCAAGGTCGTGATATAGACCTTGATGTGCTTGGGCTGGAAATTTCTCGGCAACTCGAGCTTTCCCTCGATATCCTGGAAATACTTGAAATTCACCTGAATGGATTTTTCGTTCGAGGCTGGGAAACGCAACAGCTTGTCCTCTCCCGCCTGCAGGCCGCTTACCTCCAGGATCGCCCGCCCCTGGATGGCGCGCTCGTGCTTCAGCGCCTGAATCAACACCAGCTTGTAACGGAACTGATTAGTGCCACCGGCCGGTTCAATGTAGAGATTCTGGATGCGCAATCCGCTTTTCTTGTCAGCCGGTGAAATAATATTGCGGTAAAAATTAAGTTCCTCCCGCAGCTTCACGATCTCTGTCGCCGAGGCCTTGAGTGATTTGTCGAGATCCTGGTAGGCCGCCTGGTCCATCTGGATGGTGCGCTGCGCGCGCGCCAGGGATTCTTGCAAGCCTTGATTCTCGTTGCGAATCTTGCGCAGCTCCTCTTGCAGCGTTTGTTGCGTCTGTTGTGCCGACTGCTGCTCAAAACCGGCGCGATTGAGTCCGTAATTGTAAATTAACCCGGCGGTCGCCAGCAGCACCGCCGCCAGGATCACGGCCAGCAGCAGTTTCATGCGCGGCGAATAGCGCTGCTTAATGATCAGTTCGCCAGGTTTCTTGAGATCGAACATGGGTTGAGTGGATGAAACAGGTAAAATATAGCCGCCTCAACCGGCCGTGGAAAGCGCCAACATCATGGCAGCACGCCGGCCTGCGCCAAGCCCATGCGCTCATCCAGTCCGAAGAGGATGTTCATGTTCTGGATTGCCTGACCGGCGGCGCCCTTGACCAGGTTGTCGATGACGGACAGCACCACGACCGTATCCGCTCCCTGGGGCCGGTGCACGCTGATGCGACAGACATTCGAGGCGCGCACGCTGCGCGTCTCGGGATGGGAGCCCACCGGCATGACATCCACGAAGGGTTCCTTGGCGTACCGTTTCTCGAACACTGCCTGCAAGTCCGCGCCCGGTTGCGTGAGCCTGGCATAAAGTGTCGCATGGATGCCGCGGATCATGGGGGTCAGATGCGGCACGAAAGTCAGCCCCACGGATTGGCCGAGCACGGCCTTCAGCCCCTGGCAGATCTCCGGCCAGTGGCGATGGCCGGCCACCCCATAGGCCTTCATCGAATCCGCCGCTTCCGCATACAGCGTGTTCACTTCCGCCTTGCGTCCGGCGCCGCTCACACCCGATTTGGCATCGGCAATGAGATGTTGCGCCTCCACCAGCCCATTTTCCAGCAGCGGCAAGAAACCCAGCTGCACAGCGGTGGGATAACAACCAGGATTAGCAATTAGCCGGGCCTTTTTTATCTTTTCGCGGTTGACTTCCGGCAGCCCGTACACCGCCTCGGTGAGCAATTCGGGGCAGGCGTGCGGCATGCCGTACCATTGTTCCCACACCGCGGGGTCCTTCAAGCGAAAATCGGCGGCAAGGTCAATGAACCTGACACCCGCCTTGAGCAATTCGCGCGCATGCGTCATGGCCACCCCATTGGGCGTGGCCGAGAACACCAGGTCGCAACCGGCGAGCGTCTTGGTGTTTGGTTCCGTAAAGGCCAACTTTACATGCCCACGCAGATTGGGAAAGAGATCTGCGACCGACTTTCCGGCCTCGCCGCGCGAGGTGATCACCCGCAGGTCCGCCTGCGGGTGCGCCGCCAGCAGGCGCAGCAGCTCCACGCCGGTGTAGCCGGTGCCACCAATGATGCCGATTCTTATCATGGAAATAGAAACAATCTTTTCAACGTAAAATATCGCTATCCGTTTCAACAATACAGGATATTCCTAAGGCTCGAAAGCCGGGACATTCCTGCGGTATTAATGCTATTGCTTGGAAATTCATTGAAAAAAAACGGGGCCCGAAGGCCCCGTCAGCGGATACAGCTTTATGCTTGTTCAACCGTTACAACGGCACACTCAGATTTAGAACTTGATGATGGTTCCGAGTGTATAGCCCGTGTAGTCCTTACCAAGTGCGGGGGCAAGAACGTTCGCGTCATGGCCAACCGCGCCACTCACAACTCCGCTGGCTGCATTGGAGTCGTTGCTCGTTGCGGCATAGTTGGCATAGAGCGTTACCGTCTTGCTCATGCTGTGGTTCACACCGATGGCAATCATGTCAGCGCCGGTGTTTGGTGCGTTATCAAGCTCATCGAGTTTGACGTAATTGAACTTGAGCTTGTTGTTGCCCATCTTATACGAGGCAAACAGACCGAGCGCATCACGATCGGCGCCGGCGGTGCCGCCGAGGTCGCTCATCATGTCCCATAACAGACCGAGCTCAATGTTGTTAAAGGTGTAGCTGCCGGAAAGCCGGATGTTGGTGGGATTATCAGCGGTGGTTGAACCCTGCTCTTCCCAGGCAAGACCCGCCCAGATCGGACCGGATGAATACTGGGCATTCAGGCTATTAACCTTCTGGCTTGCATTGCCCAGACCATCGGCGGAACCGTTGTTCGAGGTCTGCATAATGCTGGCGGTAAAACCACCTC
>DATCZH010000025.1:0-3322 GCA_036526015.1 Sulfuricaulis sp. | reverse complement strand
AGTGATCGTTCCTACCAGCAGGCGATTTCTCCGCACCAGGCACTGCGGGTCCTGTATAACGCGCGCAATGCGGGATTTCAGGAGGAACTTGTCGAACAATTTATCCAGTGTCTCGGCGTGTATCCGACCGGCAGTCTGGTGGAGCTGGTCAGCGGCGAGGTGGGCATTGTCATTGCGCAGAACCGCGTGCGGCGACTGCGTCCGAAAATCATGCTCATCCTGGACCAAAATAAAGTAGCCATGAAAAATTTTGAAACCGTTGATCTGGACCGCGAGATAGCCGGAAAGAGTCTGGAGATTACCACTGTGCTCGATCCCGGTACCTACGGCATCAATCCCAAAGAATACTATCTTGGATAATTACATGGACTGCAGCCGTCACCCTGACTCACGCCGGTGTCATCCCACGCCTGCGATATGTCGCCATCCGCAAGTTATCGAACAGTGTCCAACGTGAATTTTCCGATACTTAAACAGGAACGCTCTGCTTTCGTCGGCGAACTGCAGCAATACGTCAATCAGAGTCGCCGGGACGGCTCCCTGCTGGGCGTGATGCTGATCCATCTGCATCGCATGGTCGAGCTCAATGCTTCTTTTGGCTATCAGCTCGGTGATCACCTGATTGCCATGGTGCGTGACCACATTGGGAAAATACTGCGCCCGAACGATAACATCGAGCGCATCGGCGATCACGATTTTGTGGTGGTTTTGCAATCCCCCAAAAATGTGGGCCATGCTGGCCTGGCGGCCAACCGGATCGTGGATATCCTCGAAGAGCCGCTCGAAATCGACGGCAATGCCATCAAGGCGCATGTCGCCATTGGAATCGCCCTGTTTCCGGAACATGCCCAGGATGCCGAATCCCTGCTAAGACTGGCGGATATGGCTCTGGCGGCCGCGATCAACTCGAATAGCCCGATCAAGATTTGCTCTGACCTGCCAGACCAAGGCAATATTTCCCCGTTCATCATCGAGAGCGAATTGCGCCACGCTTTGATGAATGACGAATTTATCCTTTACTACCAGCCTAAGATCAATCTGGTCACTCGCCAGGTGTGTGGCGCCGAGGCCCTGTCCCGCTGGAATAACTCCGCACGCGGATTTGTCAGGCCCGATGTGTTCATTCCGGTGGCAGAGCAGATGAATCTGATGCTGCCGTTCACGCTCTGGTCACTGAATCTGGCGGCTCGGCAGTTCGGGGAGTTTAGCCAGATTTCCGATAATTTTTCCGTGGCAGTCAACCTCTCGGCGACAGTGTTGTATGACCACGACGTGGTGGATTTGATTAATCGTACTATCAAGATCTGGAACATCAGGCCGGAGCAACTGATTCTTGAAGTCACGGAAAGCGCCATGATGGTAGACCCGAAAAGCAGCCTGGAAACACTCAGCCGATTTCACGACCTCGGGCTCAGACTGTCGATCGACGACTTCGGGACCGGTTATTCATCGCTCGCTTATGTAAAGAGAATGCCAGTGAATGAATTGAAGATCGATAAATCTTTCGTCATGAATATGGACAAGGACAAGGGTGACGCCATGATCGTGCGCACCGTCATCGACATGGCGCATAATTTTGAAATCACCGTCACAGCCGAAGGCGTCGAGAGTCAGGCGATTCTTGAACAGCTGGCCGAGTTGGGCTGTGATTGCGCGCAGGGGTTTCACATGGCCCGCCCGATGCCGGCCACCGACCTGGTCAAGTGGCTGCGGGAATCGTCATGGTCCAGGCAGAGCGGTCCGCGTGCCGTGACCGGTTGAAAGGGTTCAGTACCATCTTCCCCGGTTTCCCGTAAGCAAACACCAGCCACAGCCTTTTGCGGACGCCGCGCGGTTGCCCCCCGTAATAGTGGTAATATTTCGAACGTGATCGTCCTGTTTACCGATTTCGGCCTTGCCGATTCCTATGTTGGCCAGTTGCATGCCGTGTTCGCGCGCGAAGTACCGGGCGTTCCTGTCATCGATCTTTTTCATTCCGTTCCACCCTTTAATATCCGGGCCGGGGCATATCTGCTGCCGGCCTACACCCGGGATTTTCCTCCCGACACTGTTTTTGTCTGTGTTATTGATCCAGGCGTAGGCAGCGACCGCTGTCCAGTTATGCTCCGGGCGGACAAGCACTGGTATGTCGGCCCGGACAATGGTTTATTTGAGATGGTGAAGCGGCGTGCCCGCGAACATCAATGCCACGTGATCCGCTGGCGTCCGGCGAAATTGTCGCCGAGTTTCCATGGGCGTGACCTGTTTGCACCGATCGCCGCACGGCTTGTTCGTGGTGAAGTGCCGGAAGCCGACCCCGCCGAATTGACCACTCCACCCGGCGCGCCTTGGCCAGAGGATCTGGCCGAGATAATCCATATAGATCATTACGGTAACGCGATTACCGGATTCCGTGCGAAATCTGTTACTGTGACCCAGGAAATTCGGGCGGGTGGAGAAGTGATAAAATACGCGCGGGTTTTTTCAGAGGTGCCCCCAGGCCGGGTTTTCTGGTACGAGAATGCCAACGGGCTCGTCGAGATCGCCATCCATGGCGATAGCGCGGCGGCGCGATTCGGCTTCAAGTCCGGTGACCCGATCACGTTTTCCCATCCATGAATTTGTCATGAAAGAATGGAGCCTACAAAAGCGAGTGCTGTTTCTGGCGCTCGCCCCGCTCACGGTGGCCGTGCTGCTGTTGTCGCTGCACTTCACCAACGCCCGCATCCAGGACCTGGAGAACGCCCTGCGCAACCGTGGCCAGACCATCGCCACGCAGCTCGCCGCGATCAGTGAGGATGCGTTTCAGTCCGGTAACCGTCAGGTCCTCGCCCGGTTCGTGCAATCAACCCTGCAGGAAAAAAACGTGCTGTCGGTGACCGTCACCGATATGAAGGGAAAGGTTCTGGCACATGCTTCCGAGACCATTGATAAAAACAAGCCCCCGCCTTTAACAGAAAGTTCGCGTTACAAGCTCCTGGCACCGGTTTATTACAGCGAGGGCGCTAAAGGGGTCTCCAAAGTACAGGCCGGCTGGGTGAGCGTTCAGCTGTCCAGTGCGGCGCTGCAGACAGAGCAGAACAAAATCATGTACCAGAGCCTGCTTATCGTCTTTCTGGGGCTGGTGGTGACTATCGTGTTCGCCTTGCGCATGGCGCGGGGTGTGACACGCCCGGTGCTTTCTTTGACGCGGGCGGTGGACGAGATCAAAAACGGCGCGCTCGATTATAGAGTATCAACCCAATCGGGTGGCGAGGTGGGGCGTTTGGAGGATGGTATCAATGCCATGGCAGCGGCCTTGCAGGAAGCGCGTGATCGGGAGAAGAAGCTCGCCGAGGACGCG
>DATCZH010000024.1:0-2638 GCA_036526015.1 Sulfuricaulis sp. | reverse complement strand
CTTATTTGTAATGCTTTCCTGGTCGGTGCACAAGACTGGTGCATGCCTCTCCTTGGATCGTCCGTGTTGGTGCTGAAGTATTCCTCTTAATCCTGCAAACGTCTGTAATTCCAGATATTTCTCCATGGCACATGGATTGCTGACTATACCGCGAGAATTGATGAAAAACCGGTAATGAATCGTCCGATTAGCCCGTCAAAATTCATGTGCGCTGCGAGAGGCAGCGGCCGGTAGCAGCCGCGGCCTTAAGCGGTGGCTCGTCTGTGCCTGTTTCAGCGTGGGCAAGAATGAAATTATTAATGCGATACGCGAGCAGCGTCTTGGTTTAGTAGAAACCGTGAGTCAATGCCTCAAGGCCGGCACGAATTGTGGTTCCTGCCTCCCAGGAATAAAAGCTATATTGCGCGGTCAGGCGCAGCCGGCAGCATAGTCTCTGATCGAAAAAAAGAGGCCGAAGCCCCCCTTTTCCTACTTAGACATGTGATGCTCAGGAGACTTGTTTTTCCTGCAAAGCCTTCATGGACAGCCGGATGCGGCCCTGTTTGTCCACTTCCAGCACCTTGACCCTGACAACTTCGCCTTCTTTAAGTTTGTCACCCACATTCTCCACGCGCTCGCGCGAGATCTGCGAAATGTGCACCAAACCATCCTTGCCGGGCAGGATGGTGACGAAAGCACCAAAGTCCATGAGCTTGGCGACCTTACCCTCGTAGACCATGCCAACCTCAACGTCGGCAGTGAGCTGCTTGACGCGGCGCACAGCTTCCTGCGCGGCATTATTATCGGCCGAGGCGATTTTGACCGTGCCGTCGTCCTCGATGTCGATGGTGCAACCGGTTTCTTCGGTGAGTGCGCGGATGGTAGCGCCGCCCTTGCCAATCACGTCACGGATGCGCTCCGGATTGATCTTGATGGCGATAATCCGCGGGGCGTACTCGGAGAGTTCGGCCCGCGGGGCAGAAATCGCCTTGTTCATCTCGCCCAGGATATGCAACCGGCCTTCTCTGGCCTGCTTGAGCGCAACATCCATGATTTCCTTGTTGATGCCTTCGATCTTGATGTCCATCTGCAGGGCGGTCACGCCATTCGTGGTACCGGCCACCTTGAAGTCCATGTCGCCGAGATGATCCTCATCGCCGATGATATCGGTGAGCACGGCAAAGCGCTTGTCTTCCTTGATGAGGCCCATGGCGACACCCGCCACCGAGGCCTTGATGGGCACACCGGCATCCATCATGGAGAGCGACGCACCGCAAACGGTGGCCATGGAGCTGGAGCCGTTGGATTCGGTGATTTCGGATACCACACGCAATACATAGGGATAAGTTTCCATGTCCGGCAGCACCGCCACAACAGAGCGTTTAGCCAGTCGACCGTGGCCAACCTCGCGGCGTTTGGGGCTGCCGACGCGGCCGGCCTCGCCTACCGAGTACGGCGGGAAATTGTAATGCAACATGAAGGGGTCTTTGCGCTCGCCTTCCAACGCGTCAATGATCTGTGCGTCGCGCCCGGTACCGAGTGTGGTGACGACCAGCGCCTGAGTTTCGCCGCGTGTGAACAGCGCCGAGCCATGGGTGCGTGGCAGCACGCCGGTGCGAATCGTGATCGGGCGCACGGTGCGTGTGTCGCGTCCGTCGATACGTGGTTCGCCGGAAAGGATCTTGTCGCGCACGGTGCGGTATTCGAGGTCACCGATAATTTTCTGCACTTTTTCCTTGGTGCCCACGGGCGTGCCTTCGGCCGCGTGCTTGCCGATCGCCATCTCGTGAATCTCGGCCATGCGGTCCTGACGCGCGGTCTTCTCCTTGATGCGATAACCCTCAGCGATAAGAGGACCGAATTCGGTCTGCAAAATGTTTTTAAGCGTGGTGTCTTCTGCCGGCGGTTGCCAAAACCAGGGCTTGACGCCCGCGTCCTTCACTAACTCATTGATGGCCTTGATCGCGGCCTGCATTTGCTCGTGGCCAAACATGACCGCGCCGAGCATGACGTCTTCTGATAACTCCTTGGCCTCGGATTCCACCATCAGCACTGCTTTCTCGGTGCCGGCGACCACAAGGTTGAGTTGCGATTCGACAAGTTCCTTATTGCCCGGGTTGAGCAGGTATTGGCCGTCCTGGTAGCCGATACGCGCAGCGCCAATGGGACCGTTGAAAGGCGCGCCCGAAAGCTTGAGCGCCGCGGAGGCACCGATCATCGAGACGATATCAGGGTCGATATCCGGATCCACCGAAATAACGGTAGCGATAATCTGGACTTCGTTGGTGTAACCTTCCGGAAACAGCGGGCGGATGGGACGGTCAATGAGGCGCGAGGTGAGAATTTCTTTTTCCGAGGGACGGCCTTCGCGCTTGAAAAATCCTCCCGGGATGCGGCCGGCGGCGAAGGTCTTTTCCTGATAGTCCACAGTCATGGGGAAGAAGTCCTTGCCCGGCATGGGCTCCTTCATCGTCACCGCGGTGGCCAGCACCACGGTATCGCCCATGCTGGCGACACAGGCACCGCTGGCCTGGCGTGCAATCTCGCCGGTCTCCAGGGTGACGGAATGTTTGCCGTACTGAAATGATTTTGTGATTTTTGCCAAGACCTTGTCCTCGAATGACTTCGTTACTGAAATTAGTTGTGACTTGATTTGTTA
>DATCZH010000023.1:0-4369 GCA_036526015.1 Sulfuricaulis sp. | reverse complement strand
ATGTTGAGCGCCAGTTCGGCGATGTCACCGGTCAGTCGACCATCGCCTTTGATCTGGGCAAAATCACGTGCACGCCGCAGCAGGCGGTTGACGATGCGCGGCGTCCCGCGCGAGCGGCACGCAATGGCTTTCACGGCCTCCGGCTCGATGTGCATGTCGAGGATCCCGGCGGATCGGTTTACGATACGGGCCAGTTCTTCCGGATTGTAGAATTCGAGACGGTGCACAATGCCGAAGCGGTCGCGCAAGGGCGATGTCAGCAGGCCCGCCCGCGTGGTCGCGCCCACCAAGGTAAATGGCGGCAGATCGAGCTTGATGGAACGTGCCGCGGGACCTTCGCCGATAAGAATGTCGAGCTGGTAGTCCTCCAGCGCCGGATAAAGGATTTCCTCCACGATGGGGCTCAAGCGGTGAATTTCATCGATGAACAACACGTCGTTGGGCTGCAGATTGGTCAGGATGGCCGCGAGATCGCCAGGGCGCTCCAGCACCGGTCCGGAAGTTTGGCGCAGGCCCACACCCATTTCGTTGGCCACGATGTGGGCCAGCGTGGTCTTCCCCAGCCCTGGCGGGCCAAACAGGAGCACATGATCCAGCGCCTCACCTCGTCCACGGGCGGCGGCGATAAAAATCTCCATCTGCCGCCGGATGGGTTCCTGTCCCACGTATTCCGCGAGGCGTGCCGGGCGCAGCCGGCGCATCTCGACGGTTTCTTCGGCCGCGGCTGCCGCCTGGGCAGACACCAGTCGGTCAATTTCAATCATATATATATGATCATTTCTCTTGGCCTGTCTTTGTACCGACATGCCATGTCGGGTGCAATAGATAATGTACTGTTCCGTCCTCGCCCCGACTCACCCGGCCATCCCTTTTAGTGCTTGTCGGATAATTTCCTCCGCATTCATGCCTTTCGCGGAAACACCACGCACGGCACGGCTGGCCTCGTTCGGCTTGTAGCCCAGGGACACCAGCGCGCTGACCGCTTCGCTCACTGGATCGGACGGCGTGGCCCCGCCCCCCGCAGCGAGGCGGGTGGCCAGCACCGGGACATCCTTGGGCAACTTGTCGCGCATTTCGATCACTAAGCGCTCGGCGGTTTTGCGCCCGATTCCTGGTACTTTGGTTAGCCGCGAGATGTCTTCTTCGGCGACACAGCGCGTGAATTCTTCATCCGGTAATCCCGACAATACCGCCAGGGCTACGCGCGGTCCTACGCCGTTGACCTTGAGCAGATCGCGAAACAGCCGCCGTTGGGTTTCGCGGACGAAACCATACAGCAAATGAGCGTCTTCACGAATAACCAAATGCGTAAATAGCGTCACTTGATCGCCCACCGACGGCAATTCGTAAAAAGTCGTCATGGGAGCTTCCAGTTCGTAAGCTACACCGCCGACGTCCACCAGCATAGCCGGCGGCTCCTTGCGCAGCAGCACGCCGTGCAAGCGTCCGATCACGGAGCCCGTCTCATTCGGTGGCGGCCTGACTTACGACGTGGCAGTGCCTGCAATCCCACGGCATGATGCGCGTGGCAAATGGCGCAAGCGAGGGCGTCGGCGGCATCGGTCTTTGGGACCGTGCCGAGCGCCAAGAGCGCCTTGACCATGTGTTGCACTTGTTGTTTGCCGGCGTGGCCCTTGCCCACGGCGGTACGCTTGATCTGCAGGGCGGTGTACTCGGCGATGTCGAGCATCTGATTGGCGCCAGCGAGGATGGCGGCGCCGCGCGCTTGCCCGAGTTTGAGGGCGGAATCCGCATTTTTTGCCATGAATACCTTTTCGATGGCGAGTACTGAGGGTTGATAGGTACGGATAATTTCCGATACACCGTCAAAAACTGTTTTTAGCCGTCCGGCAATCTCGCCCCGGGGGATACGCACGCAACCGCTGGCGATATATTCGATTCGCCCATTTCGTAACACCTGCACTACGCCGAAACCGGTAATACGCGAACCGGGATCGATGCCGAGAATTCGCATCAACTCGCCTGCTTCAGGAGTTCATCGGGAAAATCCGCATTCGAATACACATTCTGCACGTCGTCCAGATCTTCCAAAGCTTCCAGAAGCTTCAGCATTTTTTCGGCGTCTTCGCCCGTGACAGGGGCGGTGGTCGCTGCGCGTTGCTGGATCTCGGCGTGTTCGGGCCGCAAGCCGTGTTTTTCCATGGCCTCGACCACGGCATGAAATGTTTCAGGAGTCGTCATAACCTCGATGGAACCGTCCGAGTCGGCGATCACGTCCTCGGCCCCGGCCTCGAGCGCCGCCTCCATGATCTTGTCTTCGCTTGTCCCTGAGGGATAGCTGAGTATCCCGATTTTGCTAAAAAGGAAAGCAACTGAACCGTCCTGCCCCAGGTTGCCGCCATGCTTGGAGAAGGCGTGGCGCACCTCACCGACGGTGCGGGTGCGGTTGTCGGTGGTACCCTCGACCATGATCGCCACCCCGGCCGGACCATAGCCTTCATAATGCACTTCCTCGTATTGCGCCCCCTCAAGCTCGCCGGTTCCGCGCTGGATGGCGCGCTCGATGGTGTCCTTGGTCATGTTGGCGGCCAGCGCCTTGTCCATGGCGGTACGCAGGCGCGGATTGAGTTTGGGATCGCCTCCACCCCCCGAACGCGCGGCTACGGTGATTTCGCGGATCAGCTTGGTGAAAATCTTCCCCCGCCGGGCGTCCTGGACTCCCTTGCGGTGCTTGATATTGGCCCATTTCGAATGGCCAGCCATGAAAGTTCCTATCTTGGAAAACGGTGTCTGCCATGCCAAATGGCGGTGCACAAGTGTAACATCGGGCCCGGACATCCCCCAACCGCGTGGAGGGGAATAATAGCTGTTCAGGAGTCAAAACGTCCGTTCTTCAAAAATGCGGCAACTTGGCTTGCTACCGTATGCGAAAACAGCATGCCGGTATGCGACACCGGCAGGGCCAGATGTTCGTGGGCGGCGGGATAGGCGCTTTCCTTTACCGTCAGCAGGCCATCGTTGGGCCGCGGCAAGTGACTCACCAATAATCTCCCAATGCCAAAGGAACGAGTGCCGCAGATCGCACCGATGTCGCGCGGCGGTGGCATCCATTGTTGTGGCTCGGCCGCCAGCAGCTGCGCTATTTCTTTTCCCATCACCTGGCGCCAGAAGACATATTGACTTAGATGGGCGGCGACTTGACTGCCGCCGTGCGGCGTACCAAGCGTCACCAGGCGCCCCGGTTTCTGCTTCGGGTGAAGATGAAACAGGGCGCGGATCAGTATTCCTCCCAGGCTGTGGCCCACGAGATGCACGGTATCGGCATCGAGCGTATCGAGGAAACGCGAAAGCCGCGCCGCATTGGCGGTGAGATCGGACCGAACGGAAGGATAGGAAAATAAACAGACGCTGAATCCCTGCCGACGCAAACGACGCCCCAGCAGCGTCATGATGCAGCCCGGGAACCATAGACCATGGATAAGAACGACAGACGGTGCACGTTCAAGCGTCGTGGCCGGTTTCGACATTTTCCTTCAGCTTCAGGATGGCCTCGCGGTTACTCCATGAAGCGGCTTTTTCCGCCGCGGCATCGAAAGAATACCAGCCGTATTCCGTATGTTCGTTGAAATTTACATTTATCTTGCGCTCGCCGGGGAGTACAAGAAAAAACACGTGTTCCGTGTTCTCATTTACTTCGGGGGCATAGCGATGGCGCCATTGCGGCAGAATCGTGTAACGATTCACCCAGCCCGTCTCTTGAAGTTCCGACGGCGCCAGACCGGTCTCTTCCTGAAGTTCCCGTTCCGCGGCCTGTCGAGGTTCCTTTTCTTCCCACAGCAGGCTGCCCGTCACCGATTGCCAGAAGCCGGGATCGTCGGTGCGCCGCAGCAATAACACCTTTCCGGTCCGGGTATACACCACCACCAGGACAGACTCCGGACGTTTAAATTTATTCGCCGGCCGGGACAATAAAGTAGCCCTGCTGCGCTCGTCTAGCCATAAGACTGGTAGCCCTGTTGTGCTCGTCTTGTCGTATTAAGTTACCCCGCCGGCGGTTTTATCCGGGGGCTTGCGCAATTTGATGTGCAGCTCGCGCAACTGCATCTCGTCCACCGTGCTCGGGGCCTCGGTCAGGAGGCACGCGGCCTTCTGGGTTTTGGGGAAGGCGATCACGTCGCGGATGGACTCCACGCCGCTCATGAGCGCGCACAAGCGATCGAGACCAAAGGCTATGCCGCCATGCGGTGGTGCGCCGTAGCGCAGCGCATCGAGCAGGAAACCAAACTGGGTACGCGCCTCCTCGGGGCCGATTCCGAGGGCGGCGAAGACCTTTTCCTGCACGTCTACGCGGTGGATACGGATCGAGCCGCCACCAATCTCGGAGCCGTTCAATACCATGTCATAGGCG
>DATCZH010000022.1:0-14840 GCA_036526015.1 Sulfuricaulis sp. | reverse complement strand
GTGTTTACGCTCATTGTCACCGAATGGCGCATGATTTTCCGGCGCAACATGAACGAGATGGATTCCAAGGCCAATACCCGCGCCATCGACAGTCTGCTCAATTATGAAACCGTTAAATATTTCAACAACGAGCGTTTCGAGGCTGGGCGTTACGATGAGACCCTGCAATCCTGGGAAAAAGCGGCGGTTCGCAATCAGACTTCACTGTCATTCTTGAATTCCGGCCAGGGCGCCATTATCGCCGCAGGCGTGACGCTGCTCATGTTCATGGCGGGGCGCGGCGTGGTGCAGGGCACCATGACCATTGGCGACCTGGTGCTGGTCAACGCCTTCCTGATCCAGCTTTACATGCCGCTGCATTTTCTTGGTTTCGTGTACCGCGAAATCCGCCATTCGCTGGCCGACATGGAGCGCATGTTCGGGTTACTGGAACAAGGCGGTGAGGTATCTGACAAACCCGATGCCCGGGAACTCAACATCACGGGCGGGGAAATCGTTTTTGAGCATGTCGGCTTCGGATACGACAGCCGGCGCCAGGTTTTGCAGGATGTGAGTTTCGCCGTCCCGTCAGGCCACAAAGTGGCGGTCGTGGGCGCGAGCGGGGCCGGCAAATCGACCCTTTCACGACTGCTGTTCCGTTTTTACGACGCGACTGCCGGCTGCATCCTGATCGACGGCCAGGACATCCGCGACGTCACTCAGAAAAGCCTGCGCCGGGCCATCGGCATCGTGCCGCAAGACACGGTGTTGTTCAACGACTCCATTTACTACAACATCGCCTATGGCCGACCCGAAGCCACGCGCGAGGAGATCATTGAGGCGGCGCGCTCGGCGCACATCCATGATTTCGTGGAAACGCTACCGGACAAATACGACACGCTCGTGGGCGAGCGCGGTTTGAAACTCTCCGGCGGCGAGAAACAGCGCGTGGCCATCGCGCGCACCTTACTGAAAAATCCGCCAATCTTGGTGTTCGACGAGGCCACGTCGGCGCTCGATTCCCGCACCGAAAAGGCAATTCAGGCGGAGCTGCAGGAAATTGCCACGAATCATACAACGCTGGTCATCGCCCACCGGCTCTCCACCATCATGGACGCCGACCAGATCCTGGTCATGGAATTCGGCCGCATCGTGGAACTAGGAACTCACGGCGAGCTACTGGCGCAAAATGGCACGTACGCGCACATGTGGGCGCTGCAACAACAGGAACAGAAACAAGAGGAACAGCGGTTACAAGCCGTCAACATCTGATTTCACGATTTGGGAAATCCGAAAGAGGCTTCACACCGCCTTTCGGTCCGTATCATCCGGCTAGCGCGTATCCACCTGCATGGGCATGATCACTAGCGGCATGCCCTTGATGTGCAACTGGCGTTGGAGTGCCAGCGCGGTATGGTTGTGCAGCAGACGCGTAAGCCAGTTTTCCTCGCGGAAAACCAGGGTCCCGGCAAAAAATACACTGCCCGGAAAACGCTCCAGGACTTCGTCCGCCAGCTTGACCGCCGCCTCCACCGGGTCGGTCCCATAGGCCGAATACCCCACCGCGGCCATGTTGTGGGAATGGCAAAATTCCACGTATTTGTGCAGGGAATCGTCCACGTGATGCCGCAGATCGGCCACGGTATGGTCGCCTTTCATAAGCGTGATATCCACTTCGCCCACACTCAGGAAAACGAAATTCTGAAACCGTCCCGGGAACAGCCGCTGGGAATTGAGCAGCGTGTGGATGCCGACGCCGCGATAACTGGAGACGAAGAACACCGCCGCCGGCTCGCCCTCGCGGATCGGCGGCGCGGCCTTGCCGGTGGTGGTCACGGGAATCTGCGTCAGGATTTCATCCAGCGCGATCAGGCGCTTGCGCACCTGGCGGTAGTGCCAGCGCACCAGGACGCACAGGCCGGCGAACGTGGCAGTCACGATCGCCGCCACCATCCCACCTTCGAAGAACTTCTCCTTCAGCGTGATGACCAATATCCCTGACGTCGCCAGTAATCCCCACATCGTCAATCCGAGTCGCGGCATCCAGCCATCCACGGATTTCCGGTTTTTCACGTAATAGACGCACAGGCCGAGCAGCGTCAGGGAGAAAGTCAGGAACACGTTGACACTGTACAGGATGACCAAATATTCCACGCGTCCCCGGCTGAACAGGAGCACGGCGAAGGCCGCACCGCCCATGAGCAGGATGCCGTTCTTGGTGACCAGCCGGTCCGACAACTGCGAGAACCGGTGCGGCACCCAGTGGTCCACCGCCATGTTCGCCAGCACCGACGGCCCGCCGAGGAAACCGTCGTTGGCGGCGAGGAACAACAGGCCGGCGGCCGAGACCATGGTGACGACCAGAAGCATCTCGCCGGTGCTTACACCGCCCCACATGGGCCAATCGGCGAGGATATTACCGAAGACCACTGCATTCAGGGTCTGGCCCGCGACCGGCTGCGCGTCCCACAGGAGGTACAGCAGCATGATGCCTCCGGCGGTGAACGACAGCGAGATCGCCATGTACAGCATGGTCAGCTTGCCGGTGCGTTCACGCGGTTCCTTGAGCATGTGGATGTTGTTCGACACCGCCTCGATGCCGGTGTAAGTGCCGCCGCTCAAGCCGTAGGCGCGCACGAACAGCGCGATCACGAACAACATTCCCATCTCACCGGACAGGGAGCTGGCAGCCTCGACGCTTTCCGGGAGCAGACTGCCGATGTCCTTCGCGTGCCGCGACACACCGTAAATGATGAGAAAGGCGTGCGTCGTCACGAAGCCGACAAAGATCGGCAACAGCACCTTTATAGAATCCTTGACCCCGCGCAGGTTGAGGATCATCAGGGACAGCAGGGCGAACGCGGCCACCTCGATCTTGAGAAACCCCCACGACAGCGGCAGGAAACTTAAGACGGCATCCACGCCCGCGGCGATGGAAATGGCAATCGTGAGCACGTAGTCCACCACCAGCGCGCTCCCGGAAACTAGCCCGGGACTTTTGCCGAGCAGGCGCGTGGCGACCTTGTAACCGCCCCCACCCGTGGGAAAGAGTTCGATTACCTGGTTATAGGAAATGGCGATGATGAACACCGTCATGACCACCGCCAGCGCCAAGAACAGCGCCAGCTCGGTGTGCTGGCCGAGCGCGATGAACGCTAGCTCGGGGCCGTAGGCCGTGGACGAAAGGCCGTTGGCGCCGAGTCCGACCCAGGCCAGCAGCGCGATCATGGTGATGTGCCGATGCGTCTCCGGCGCCATGGGATCGCGCGGCGGGCCGAAAATGATCTGACGCATGCGCTGTCGCCAGCGCGTCAGCGGCGGTCGCGTATCGGGACCGGCAGGCTTCGATGTTTGTCCCGTTTCAGGCATCGGCGGGGAGAAAATCCGGACGGGTGGTGTCCGCTCTGGCGGGTGGTGTCATGAAGAAACGATCATTCAGCGCAAGTCCACGCGCCTTATCCGCCTTTTAGGCATGTCTGTCAATAAAATGTGCATGGACGCTCGACGGCGGCAAAATTATACTCTTATCATCGGCTGCAAAATGAAAGTATATCAACCGGAGACTCCATGCGCCCAGCGCTCATTCTCGCCGTTCTCGAACGTGAATTCCTGAGCACCCGCGAAGGTCATCATACGCCGGTCATGCTGTGGGGGCCGCCGGGTGTGGGCAAGTCGCAGATGGTGGCACAGGTGGCGAAGAAATACACCGTGCCAGTGATCGACATCCGCCTCTCACAGATGGAGCCGACCGATCTTCGCGGCATCCCGTTTCGCGTCGGCGATGTAGTCGAGTGGGCCATTCCGGCGATGTTGCCGGACGCGAAACGCCATGGACCCGCAGGGATTCTGTTTCTCGATGAAATCACCTCGGCGGCACCGACGGTTTCCGCCGCAGCCTATCAACTCATCCTCGACCGGCGTCTCGGCGCCTATGTCGTTCCGGAAGGTTGGGCGATTTTCGCTGCCGGCAACCGCCAGGGCGACCGCGGCGTCACCTACAGCATGCCCGCACCGCTGGCCAATCGCTTTTCCCACTTCGGGGTCGAGACCCATCTCGACGACTGGGTGGCCTGGGCCTATACGAACAACATTGACGAGCGTGTGATTGCGTTCCTGCGCTTTCGCCCTGAACTGCTGTTCGACTTCGATCCGGCACACAATCCGGTGGCTTTTCCGAGCCCACGTTCATGGGAGTTCACGCACCGCGCGCTGGCCAAGTTTGGGGGAAAACCGGAGCTGCTGCTGGGCGCACTCGAGGCCTGTGTCGGGCCGGCTGCCGGCGTGGAACTCAAAGCCTTTATCGACAATCTCGACAATCTTCCGGACATCGACGCGATCGTCCGGGGGACGTCCGCTACCGTGCCGAAAGAAATCGACCTGCAATACGCCGTGGCGGCGGCGCTGGTGGGCCGGGCGATCCGCGCCCGCGGCAGCGCCGACGAAACCGAGGTGTACGGGCATATTCTCGATTACGCCGGCCGGTTCCCGAATCGGGAAATGGGTGTGATGCTGGTCTCAGACATGCAGCGCGCCGTGGGCGAGAAATTGTTTGCGTTGCCGCAATTCGCGCAATGGGCCAAGAAGATCGCCAACATCATGATCTTCGATATGTGGCAGAAATCACCGGCCGCCGCGCGCAAACGGTAGTCTCACCGGATGACCATGGCGGAACAGAACGACATCGAGGACAAGCTCGTCGCCGCCCGTACCTGGCTGATCATCGACAAGCCCTTTCTCGGCGCGCTGGTGCTGCGCCTGCCACTGGTGCAGGCAGACCCCAAGTGGTGCCCGACCACGGCCACCGATGCGCGTTCGTTTTATTACAACCGCGCCTATATTGAGGCGCTGTCCTTCGAACAAACCAAGTTCATCCTAGCACACGAGGCCCTGCACTGTGCGCTGTCGCATTTCGCGCGCCGTGAGCACCGTGACAAGCGCCGCTGGGATGTCGCCTGCGATTTCGCGATCAACCCCCTGCTCGTGGCCGACGGTCTCCGTCCGGCACCGGATGCACTCATTCTTGATGCCTACAAGGACATGACCGCCGAGGAGATCTATCCCTGCATCCAGGAAAACAACAACGAAAAACCGATGGACCAGCACTTATACGATCAGGACGATTCAACACAGGGGTCGGGCCAACGTGGTGGTGGCGCCGGCGGCCAGGGTGAATCACCCGATGACGGTGGCAGCAGCGAGGGCGAGACGGACGCCCAGGCCCACGGCGCACCGCAACCGCCGCCCCTCTTCGCCCCCGAGCGCGAAGCGCTCCACAAACAATGGCAACAACGCCTGGCCTCGGCGGCACAACAGGCTATGCAGTCCGGAAAGCTCGGCGGCTCCATGGCACGCCTCGTGGATCATTTACTGCAACCGCAACTGCCATGGCGCACGCTGTTGGCACATTACCTGACACGCGCGGCACGCGACGATTACAGTTTCGCGCATCCCTCGCGACGCGAAGGGGCGGCCATTCTGCCCGGCCTGCGCAGTCAACACATCGATTTGATTATCGCGCTCGACACCAGCGGTTCCATCTCGGACGAGGAAATGCGCGAGTTCGTGAGCGAGGTCAACGCCATCAAGGGCCAAATCGGCGCGCGCATCACCATGCACGCTTGCGATGACCGTCTGGCGCAGGACGGGCCCTGGACTTTCGAGGCGTGGGAAGAAATCAAATTGCCGAAACACTGGCACGGCGGTGGCGGCACCCGCTTCACACCGGTGTTCGATTGGGCCGAGCAACAAGACCGGCCGCCGGATCTGCTGTTGTACTTCACCGATGCCAAGGGTGAATTTCCAAAGATTGAGCCGACCTTCCCGGTGCTCTGGCTCGTGAAGGGCCGGGAAAAAGTGCCTTGGGGCCAGCGCATTCAGTTAAACTGACGCGAACCCTGTTCTCATCCGATTCCCATGGAACTTTCCAGTGAAGACCTCTTGCGGCTGAACGTCCTGCTGGCGAATAACATTGAGGCCATTCGTATCGATGAGAACAGTATGACCGTCTATGGGCTCGCGCGCGGAAACGAGGCGCGCGTGCCGCTGAATCCCAACTGCCGCCCGGAAAAATACCTGCGTCTCGTGCGCGAGATGCTGTCGAGCCATGTGCTCGGATCGCCCGGCGGTTATCCGGTGTTTCTGCAACGCTGGACGCGCATGGGCCAGGCGCGCGAAACCCAGCTCGACAAGCTGCTGCTCCTCGGCGAGCCCGAAGCGGTTACCGCCGTGGCCGGTGCAGCAGGGTTGAGCGATGAGCTTGCACGGCGGACATGGTGGGCCATGCCGACCTCCGACATCGCGCGCCGCCTGCTCGAGAAACAAGTCGTGGTTCAGGGGAAAATGGGGGAAGAACTCGCGCAATTCCTGGTGGAGCATCTGCCGTTCGAATCCGATCCCATGCTGGTCATCGCTACGATACGGCTCGTGCTGCAACCCGGCCTGATCGAGGCTCCCGCGCGTGAGCGGATATTCCGCCTGGGCACGCATCGCAATGTTTACCACATCGGTTTCCTGGAAGCGGTGCCGGACGCATTACCCGACCCCCTGCCGGCGCGGGGCGACGCGGTGAAATATCGCGACCGGCTCGCGAAAATCTCAACGAAGAATCCACTTGCCGCCTTTCTCTTGAAATTGCTCGACAGCCCCGGTCAGACCTTCCTGGCCGTCTCTGAAATGCAACTGCGGCATCCGGTGGATAAATACACCGTGGCCAAATTGATGGATGTTATCGGGAAATATTTCAAACCGGGGCTTAGTGGGAACAAACAGGCAAGCGAATTCGGCAAAGCCTTTGCCATGGCGGAGGCACGGCTGCGTGATCCCGGAGAGGAATTGGCCGTGCTGCTAAAAAGCGTTCCGGAGCTTAAGCAGGAAATCATGGCCATGCTTACGCTGGCGCACACCGGCGAGGCGCTGGTCACGCCCATCATTGCCGCCTCCACCGCGAGCGGGACCTTACTGCGCCGCAAGCTCGGGCCGGTGCTGGATCCGCTGCTGGATCAATACGCGACGTTGCGCCAGACCGCACACAAACCCGCTGGCGGCCGGTCGACCCGGCGGGTGTCTGGAAAATAGACTGAAGTCTTATTTCTTCTCAGGATTTTTCTTTTTGCCGCGGCTGATCTTGGTAATCGGCACGACGACATTTTTTTCAGGTTCGTCGGCGTAATAGGGGCGCATGTCCATGCTTTTGCCAGCTTCCTCGATCAGCTCGCGTTCACGCACGGAAATCAGCTTCAGGCACTGGCGGATGCCCTCGATGGTACGGTCGGACAGCGGATGTTTCAAACCCGGCTGGGTGGCTGTGTCCTTCACGACATCGGTCAACACCAGTTTCATGACCTTCAGAATCTGAAATTCCTTGTTCTCCGTTGTTCCGGACTTGTCGTCGCGCATGTATCGGTAAGGCTATGTCAGATCGGGTAGGGGCAACCGACCGCAGGTTACAAGGAATACAACGACATGGCAAATCAACCGCCCGAGGCGGACACGCGGTACAGGTGGTAGTGGGGGTTGTACTGTTTTTTGAAGTGCAATACCTTGTTGACGTAATCCAGTGTCTCTTTGTACGGAGGAATGCCGCGATGCTGCTTGACTGCATTTTCGCCGGCATTATAGGCGGCGATGACCAGCACCGGCCGGTGGTCAAACATTTCGAACAGGTACCGTAAGTGTTGCACCGCGGCCCGGATATTCTCGGTCGGATTATAGATATCGCGCACCCCGTAACGGGCCGCGGTCTGTGGCATCATTTGCATGAGTCCGCGCGCGCCCTTGTGTGAAACGGCGTACGGATTAAACGACGACTCCGCGTGCATGATGGCCTTGACCAGGGCAAAGTCCACATCGTATTCCTCAGTGTAACGCCGAATCAGCCGGTCGTAGGTGGAAGGTGGCTGGCGATACGCCGGGCTGTTCTTCTGCGCCGCGAGCTTACCCGCGCCCTTGACGCCCGGCGTCACGCGCACCGCGCGCGAATGCTTGACGTTGAGCGCGTGATCCGTGATTACGCGCGACCCATCTGGCATGTCGTAAACGTATACTTGCGCTTGGGCCGCATGGGTGGCAAACAGCACGAACAGGCCGAGCACGGCCACGCGCTTAATCGCCGATTCATGTCTGCTGCGCTGCATTCCTCAGAAATCCCCGTGAGTATCTGAGGATTATTTGCAGCACATCTTGTGCCAAGCGGGCGCGCCACTGACCAGGCTTAAGTTGTTGCCCTCTCAGTCTTTTTTATGGCGAGATCGACATTAACCTCCCGACCCCCCTAAGGGGAGACAAAATACGGCAGTGACCTGCCGACAGACGGGTGAGGCTATTCCAGCAATTCGGTGTCTTCGTGGGAGTACGGTGGCGAGCAGGTGCAGAGGATCTTTAATTCCGTCGGTCCGGTGTTGTCCACGCGGTGGGCGGTCCCGGGCGGGATGCAAATGGTGTCACCTGGATTGATGGCAAACTTCTGATCGCCGATCACCATTCGGCCCTCGCCGGTGGTGACGTGATAGATTTCCTCGCTCGTGCGATGCCGGTGTAATTGTGTGCCCTGCCCCACCGGCACGATGGCTTCCGCCAGGCTCTGTTTCATGTTGCCATGCACGGACGGGTGCATCAGCTCGCGGATGATGGAGCCGTCCTTGGTTACGAAAGACTCAACACTGGCGTATCGGCTTTTGTGCATGGCGCACTGGCTATTATGCCTCCGGCCACGCCTCCCGGTCGACATAAACGTCAATGCCCAGCGTGGGCGTGATGTAACGCGGCGGAATATCCGCCTGTGCACGCCATACTTTCACGGCGTCACGTTTGGATTCGCCACCCACCAGATACAGCACCCGCCGCGCACGACTGAGACGCGCAGCACTCAAGCTCACACGCTCCGGCGGTGGTTTCGGCGAAGCCAGTACAGGCACCGCGTCAGGGTCTTTTTTCCCCAGGCCATCTTTGCGCCCGGGAAACAGGCTGGCGGTATGGCCGTCTTCACCCAGCCCCAGCAGCACCAGATCGAACTCCAGCACGCTCGCCACGGTCTTGGCGTAGTGCTGCGCGCCCTGATCCGGGCCGTTCTCCGCGGGGATGGGATGGATGTTCTTCGCCGGAATTTTCACGTGATCCAGCCAGGCACGGCGAGCCATCCGGTCATTGCGCTCGGGAGACGTTGGCGGGACGCAGCGCTCGTCCCCGAAGTAGATCTGCCATTTGGACCACTCGGCACCAACCTTACACAGGCGCTCGTAGGCGGTCTTCGGCGTGTTACCGCCGGCCAGCACGAGATAAAAAACGCCGCGCGCCGCAATGGCCTCGCGCGCGGCTTCCAGGATCAGCGCCGCCGCCTGATCGGCGAGCGCGGCCCCGTCCGGAAACACCTGCCAACGTGTAGTCGGAACCTTCGCGCTCATGCCTCAGATCTCGTTGCGCCAGAACTGGTCTTCACGCTCAAAGAGGCGTCCGGCCTCGCGCGGGCCCCAGGTGCCGGCAGGATAAGTGGCGATGAATTCCCGCCGTTTCGACCAGTCGCGCAAGATGGGATCCACGACGCGCCAGGCCCATTCGAGCTCGTCGAAGCGCAGGAACAGGCTGCGATCCCCCTCGATGACGTCCAGCAACAGCGTCTTGTACGCCTCCATCGTGGTGGCCTGGCTCGGCCGGTACGAGGCGTTGAGGCGAACGATGCGCGTGTTCATACCGAGTCCCGGTTCCTTGGCGTGCAGCTCAATGTGCATACACTCGGTTGGCTGCATTGACAACAGCACCCAGTTGGGGTCGATATGCCGCGCGCCGGCCTCGTGGAACAGCAACTGCGGCGGATGACGGAAGCGTATGGCAATGATCGAGAAATCCTCAGCCAAGCGCTTGCCGGTTCGGAGATAAAACGGCACATTGCGCCAGCGCCAGTTATCGATGTAGAACTTGGCCGCGACGTACGTCTCGGTCACTGAGTTCTTCGCGACCCCTTCTTCCTCGAGGTAGCTCGGCACGTTCTGATTGTCCACGCGTCCCGCGGCGTACTGGGCGCGGTAGGCGTAATCTCCCAGCGACTGCGACGGGATCGGGCGGATCGACCGCAGTACTTTGACTTTCTCATCGCGCAGCGCGTCGGCATCGAGTGTGGCCGGCGGCTCCATGGCCACGAGCGTCAGCAACTGCATCAGGTGATTTTGCAACATGTCCCGTAATGCTCCGGCGGTGTCATAGTAGCCGGAGCGTAATCCCACGCCCTCTGACTCGGCCACGGTGATTTGCACGTGATCGATGTAGTTGCGGTTCCAGATCGGCTCGATCAGAGTGTTAGCGAAGCGGAACACCAGCAGGTTCTGCACCGTTTCCTTGCCGAGGTAATGATCGATGCGGAAGATCTGCTCTTCGTCAAAATAATGGTGCAGTTTGGCATTCAACTTGCGCGCACTTTCAATTTCCTCGCCGAAAGGCTTTTCCACCACGATGCGGTGGCGGCCATGGCTGCGACTGATGCCGACTTTGCTTAATTGCTCGATGACCGTGAGAAAATCCGACGGACTGATGGCGAGATAGAAAACAATATTCTCGCAGGTTCCCATGCGCGGCTTGCTCAACTCATCCATGATGCGCTGGTAGGCTTGCGGGTCCTTGAGATCGCCCGCGACGTAATCGAACCGGGCCTCGAAGCGCTTGAACACCTCCGTATCAAAGCTCTTTCCAAGATTTTCCTGGATGCTCTGCTTCAGGAAGCCAAGCCACTCGCTCAGACTCCACTCGCGCCGGGCCGTGGCCAGGAAACGCAGATCGGCATGCAGCTTGTCCACGGCCTCGAGCTGGTAAAGCGCCGGCAACAGCTTGCGTGAGCTTAAGTTTCCCGTAGCGCCGAAGATGACAAAATAACAGGGTCCAATGTCAGCCATGACTTGCGTTCAACTCTTTTCGGACTTGGTGGCGTGACCGCCGAAACCCCGGCGCATCATGGCCAGCAGTTTGTCGGCGTATTCATCCTTGCCCTGGCTCGCGAAGCGCATCATGAGCGCCAAGCTCATGACCGGGGTGGGCACGCCCTGCTCGATGCCCTCGAGCGCGGTCCAACGGCCCTCGCCCGAATCGGCCACGTAAGGGGCGATGTCCTTCAGTTCCTGATCGCTGGCGAGGAATTCGGCGGTAAGATCCAGCAGCCAACTGCGCACCACGCTGCCGTGGCGCCACATCTCAGCAATCGCGCCGAGATCGAGTTTGAAATCCTCGCGCCCCTTCATGAGCGCGAAGCCCTCGGCGTAGGCCTGCATCATTCCGTATTCGATGCCATTGTGGACCATCTTCACAAAATGCCCCGCCCCCGCTGGTCCACAGTGCAGCCAGCCTGATTCCGGTCCGGGTGCCAGCACTTGGATGGCGGGCTTCAGTCGCTCCATCGCCGACTTTTCCCCGCCCAGCATCAGCGCATAGCCGTTGTCCAGTCCCCAGACCCCGCCGGAGACGCCGGCATCGATGAAATGCAGCTTCTTCTCCGCAAGTTCCAGACTGCGGCGCATGGAGTCCTTATAGTAGGAGTTGGCCCCGTCCACGACGATGTCGTCCGGGGATAATAGGGCGGAAAGCTGATCAATGTGCTGCTGCGTCACCTCGCCGGCGGGGAGCATCAACCAGACGATGCGCGGGGCGTTGAGGCGGGAGACGATATCTGCCAGATTGGACGCGGCCGTGAGGCCGGTTTCCTCCGCCAAGTCCCGCGTGACCTTTACGTCACGGTTCCAGGCGACCACCTCGATGCCGCTCTTTCGCAGACGCCGGGCCATGTTGGCCCCCATGCGCCCCAGACCGATCATTCCCAGTTCCACGGTCATCCTCTCCCGGCTTTTTTCTTTGCAGGAATAGTGACCTTAACATGAACCGGAAGTTTCAGTGAAATCCATCCAGAATTCCTTCTAAATTGCGTAGCGCGTCGGATTTCGGCGACACCGAGGCTTACAAACGGGAGACAAGGATCTAATGGATTCTCAGGGAAGGATTTCTATTTTCGTGCCTTCGGCAATTTGTCCCCAAAGCTCGTCCATTTCTTCGTTCTTAAGTGCAATACAACCATCGGTCCAGTCAATCAGATCTGACAGAAAAGCCAACCGGCCAGAATCCTTCTTCTGGCCATGAATCATGATTTGGCCGCCTGGACGGACGCCCCGTTCTTTTGCCGCGGCAATATCATCCAGATTCGGGTAGGAGATATGGATGGCTTTATAAAAATCACTATCGCCTTTCTTGTAGTCAAGCGTGTAGTGGCCCTCTGGCGTTCTTTGATCTCCCGCTTGCTGCTTATGCCCCGTGGGATTGCCGCCCAACACAATCTTGTATTCCCGAATGACCTGCCCTCCCGAGAGCAGCATCAACTTGCGCTCGGATTTCACGACGCGGACAAAATCCACAGGCACCTGGGCATAGGAGACCGGAGCGTAAAGCAACGCCAATATGAGAAACGAAACACGCCTGTCCATACAACATGAAATAGCCGTCTCGACAAGAAATGCAAGGATTCTGCTGATAGTTCTGGACAAACGGAGCGAGGGAAACGTCTTTGAGCATTGTCCTGAAATCAGTCATGCGGAAACTGTGGGGTTTCCAGGCGACTTCCCAGGAAAATCCGTCGGGATCGGCGAAGTAGCCCACATACATCCTCATAATACCGCGTCGCACGAGAGAGATCAGAGACACCGAGCGTCACTCAGCAGAGACGAGGCTCAGGAAAAGGTTTCCGGTTAACTGACTTGGCTAATTTATAACTGCATCTTAACGCCCCGCATCAGGCGCGGCGCTTTATGGCGTCGCCCGGAGGCTAAAGTCAATTCATCATCTCAGCACTACTAACTCAGGATATCCTTTTTCGTTTGTTCGAATTCCTTCTTGGTGATTTCTCCCTTCGCATATCTTTTCTTCAATATTTCTAAGGAAGTTTCCGCATCTTTACCTTCTTTGTGATGCCCACCTGGATCCATCCACGGGGGTTTACAGCCCCAGCGACAGAAGAAGACAAATAAGAAGATGAACAGTATTGCAATCATGATAAGGGGGAAGATCCACATCCCGCCCCACGGCCACCACATCCACGATTGTTCAGGGCCCATTTCGCTTCCTCCTTTCGTGCTTAGCTTTCATCAAACAGTGTCAGACGTGCCGCGAAGCGGCGCGCTGAAGTTCTCCGACACCCGGCATGCTAAAACCAAGCCAGAGTACTATAGGGTTAATTTACTCCGTTACCTTTGATTCTGCGAAAATATCCTAGTGTTTTGCTATGCCGAGCGCGATGATGGCTCCAACCACCACGAATGCGCCGGCGATCTGCGTCGGAGCGAGGCTCTGTCCCAAGATCGCCCAGCCCAGAAAGACCAGCGCCACCGGCTCAAAATTGAGAACGGCGACGTCGCTCGTCGCGCGCATGTGCGGCTGGACCACGAAAAAGGCGGTGATGGACGAACCGTAGAAGAGCGTGAGCAGCGAGAGTCCAAGCCATCCGGTGCCGTCCTGCGGCAGGGCGAGCGCGCCGGTGGCGGTAGCACCGGCCAGCGCAATCAGGCTACAACTCGTCATCGTCAATAAACTGCGCACCCGGCCATCGACGCCGTGCAGCCAGCGCGCGTTCAGGAACAGCACCGAACCGAAGGCCAGCGACGCGGCGGTCGCGAACGCAACACCTGCACCGATTTCATCCCAGCGATCGGCCAGCGCGTCGCCAGTGTGGGTGATATCGAGGGCAAGGGCGAGGCCAATTAGTGCCACGACCATGGTGATGAACGCGCGTGGCGAGGCGCGCTCCACACCGGCAGCCCAGCTCAGGAGCGTATACACCATCGGGTAGATATTGAAGGTGAGGAGCGCGAGCGCGACCGGCAGCCGCGCGACGGCGGCATAGAGGCAATAGCTCTGAAACGCGATGATCGCACCGATCATGAGCGCGCGCCGTGTCGTCAGCGCAGCCAGCCGGATCGGCGTGCGCAGGAAGAAGAGCAGCGCGAGCAAGGCCAGCGCGGTACCGCCCGAGCGGAACACGACCCCCGTGACGACGCTGGTGCCATGGTCGAAGGCCACACGCGCCGCAACATGGTTCAGGGCGAAAAATGTCGCGATGACAAGCAGGATCGCGATCCCGAGCCAGCGTGGGTAGGTTTTCAAATTTCGCTCGTGATTAATTTTGGAACATAACGTGTTTTAGGTCAGGATGCCGAGCGATATATTGCCAATACGAGATTCCATACGCTTAATTCGATCTGACCCCCATTATTTGCCCGTTGTTAGAGGTCATCGCGCGACAATTGACACTGTGGCCGTGATGATCGCGATCACGGAAACTGTGATGGCAATGACGCTAAGGGTTCGGTTCTTCTTCCGCTCGGCCGCCACATTCAGTGCGGCCTGGTCCAATGCGGTGACCAACTGCTTCAGTTGCGCGGCGAGCTCTTTGATTTGCTCTGCGTTATTTGACGAGGCTGTTTGAAGCTCGGAAATCTGTTGGTTCAATAGTTCCGTCTGATTCGGTACGGCCTCAATCTTCTTGCGGGTAAATGCTGGCTTCACCACGTCAATAATCGTGTCGAGGTTTGAGAGAACGAGTTTAGCGACCGTGAGCCAAGGCAGGGCCATCGCAGACCTCTAACGCTGAGTAAAATAATTAAAATTACAACTATTGCTAATATAATCGGAAACCGTGATCGGACACCAATTTTTTTGACGGCTGAAGGTTTCCGATAAAACGACTATTGTCGACTTAAGCCGAGCGAAGAATCATCTCCGCGCCCTTTTCGGCAATCATGATGGTGGGCGCGTTCGTGTTGCCGGAAGTGATGGTCGGCATGACCGAGGCATCAATCACGCGCACGCCGTCTATGCCGCGCACGCGCAGCCGATCGTCGACC
>DATCZH010000021.1:0-19755 GCA_036526015.1 Sulfuricaulis sp. | reverse complement strand
TAGCGCTGTGCGGCCGCGATCTTGTTTTGCACCTCCTGCAGGGCGTCTGAGATGTCGCGTGACAACTCGAATTCGACACTGATGGAGGCAGCACCGTAGCGCGAGGTCGAGGTGACGCTGCGCACGCCCTCAACCGTCATGACAGCATCTTCGATCACGTCCACAACATTGGTCTCGACGA
Source organism: Sulfuricaulis sp. (assembly GCA_036526015.1). Taxonomy (GTDB): domain Bacteria; phylum Pseudomonadota; class Gammaproteobacteria; order Acidiferrobacterales; family Sulfurifustaceae; genus Sulfuricaulis. The sequence goes on along the minus strand of DATCZH010000021.1, from coordinate 19,574 downwards.
CTTCGGGCGCGGCCCCCGGCCACTCGACACGTACCGTGACCACGGGGAAATCCACGTCCGGCAACTGGCTGATGCCCATGCGATCTGCCGAGATCACGCCGAACAGAATCAATCCACCCATGAGCATCCACGCGAATACCGGGCGGCGGATGGCGACTTCAGGCAGGTTCATGGCGTGGGTCCCACAGGTGCCACTGGACGCCGGACAGCCGCGGTTTCGAGTCTCAGAAAATTGAACTTGGACACGTAGCGCGCGCGGTCCAGGGCCCGCTGGTTCTCCTGGTAGGAGGCCAGGGCCTGCAGCACTTCCAGGTTCGTGACCAATCCCAAGCTATAGTCATGTCGCTGCACCTCGTAGTTTTTCCGCGAGGCGGTGGTCGCCATCTCCAGCGCCTCGACTTGCGATCGATCTAACAGCACTCCCTGATAGACCGAGCGGATTTCCTGCTCCGCCAGTCGGCGTACCTGGCTCGCGTTCAGCTCGGCCTGCGTGCTCTGAGAGACCGCCTCGCGTACCCGCGATTGCAGACTGCCGCCGGAGTACAGTGGAATTGTCAACTCGAGTTGCACATCCCAATCGACATCCTCGAGACTGCCTTTGCGTTCCAGGTAACGATTGGCGTTCAGATCGACCGAGGGTTGGCGCGCCCCGCGCGCCACGGCGACGTTTTCCCGCGCTGCGCTCAGGCGAAGCTGCACCGCCTTAACATCCGGTCGCAGCTCGAGCCGTGCGAGATAGGTTTCAATCGTGTCCAGGCTCGTGTGCAGGCTTTCGGTGTCGCGCAACGGCGTGGCGGCGGGGAGTCCGCTCAAGAACGCGAACGCTTCACGCGCGGTAGCGAGCTGGGCCTGCAACTGCTCAACCTGCGCACGCAGAGTGCTGATCGTGCTCTGCACTGTCAGCATTTCGCCGGAGCGTGAACGGCCGATGCGAATGCGATCACGCAGCTCCTGCTCGCGCTTGAGGTATTGATTGATCTGTTCATGGAGATTCCGAAGGTCCTGCTCCAGTGACAGCACGTCGTAGAAATTCTGCGTCACGTCTTTGAACAACAGCATTTGTGCGTTTCGGTAATCCTCGCCCAGCGCCCCCGCCAGCGCCTGGGCTTGGCGTATCAAAGCGAATTCGCGAAATCCGCGGAATAAAGGCTGGGTGGCCGTCAGCCGCGCGTTGGGCTGGCGCGTGGGATTGGCTGTCGCGTCTCGCGCCCCCTTGTCCAGCCAGGTGTAGGAGGCAACTCCGCTCACCGTCGGGCGTAGCGCCGCTCCCGCCTGCTGATAACGTTCTTCTGCTTGGCGGATAAGCTCAGTCTGGGAGGCCACCACTTCGCTGCGCTCGAGCGCGTGCGCGTAGTAATCATCCAGTGTCAGCGCCTCGGCGGCGGCGGGTTGAACCGTGGCTAACAGCCACACGACCGGCGCGACGATCGAAATCCTCGTGAAGGTATCAACGAGTTTCACTGGATTATTTCCTCAGCACAACGGAAACAACGCAAGGGGCCTAACCGGTGTCGGAACCAGCAACAAACAGAAATAGTTAGTAGGCTTCGTGGGGGACAGGTTCTTGCCGATATCCAGTTGCGTTTCGGTTATCGCCGTTAACATGGAGTTACCTACACTGAGAGGGTGATCAATTAATAAATTATCTTAGCCGTTTTGTATCCCTACGTCGCCACGGGTTCGCCAATACCACGATACGCGAAGAAAGAAGGTGGAAAAGGAGCCTCGTACCAACAGGTGCATTACCGGAAACCATGGCGCGTGAAATTCCGTTAGCCAGCGGAACCCGGTAAAGTAGCGATTATGCCAGCCGTGGTACAGATCACTGATCTGCATAAATACTATAATGGCCGGGAAGTCGTTCGCGGCATAGATCTGCACGTCCCGGCCGGGCGCTGTTTTGGCCTTCTCGGCCCGAATGGTGCCGGCAAAACCACGACGCTGCGCTTGCTGCTGGGTCAGTCACCGGTCAGTGGTGGAGAAATCAGCGTTTTCGGCCTGCCCATTCCCGCGGCGGGCCGCGCGGTGCGCGCCCGCACGGGGGTGGTGCCGCAGACCGACAATCTCGATCCCGATTTCACGGTCGCCGAAAACCTGCGCGTTTACGGTCGCTATTTCGGCATATCTGTCGCCACACTGGATACGCGTATTCGTGACCTGTTGGAGTTTGTCGGCCTGACCGATCGCGCCGAAGCACGCATCGCCACGCTTTCCGGCGGCATGAAGCGGCGGCTGACCATTGCCCGCGCCTTGGTCAACGAACCAGAACTCGTGGTGCTGGATGAGCCGACTACGGGACTCGACCCACAGGTGCGGCACATGATTTGGGGTCGGTTGCGCGATCTGCGCCAGGCCGGAAAGACGCTGCTGCTGACCACGCATTATATGGAGGAGGCAGAACGACTGTGCGACGAACTGGTCATCATGGACCAGGGGCGGATTCTGGAACAGGGGACACCGGCGGCGCTGATCAAAAAGCACGTGGAACCGGAAGTCATCGAGGTGCGCGGTGAGGAACACCTTGCGCGTCAGGCGCTACAGTCCGATGGTGACGGGCGCTTCGAGGCCGTGGGCGATACATACTATTACTACACACGCGATGCGCGCGCCGTGGTCAAGCGTCTCGAGGATGTCCCGGGGCTCACTTTCCTGCACCGGCCGGCCAACCTCGAGGACGTGTTTCTCAAGCTTACCGGGAGGGAGTTGCGCGACTGACATGACCGTTCTGTACCTCCCGCGCTTTCGGACCGCCGCGTTGGCCGTGTGGCGGCGCAATACGCTGGTGTGGCGCAAGCTCGCCGGACCGAGCATCATCATCAACTTCGGCGAGCCGTTCCTGTACCTGCTCGGCCTTGGCTATGGCCTCGGGCTGTTCATCGGCGAGATGATGAACATGCCGTATCTTACCTTCCTCGCTTCCGGCATCCTGGCCTCGTCGGCCATGAACACGGCCAGCTTCGAAGCTATGTTCTCGGTATTTACGCGGATGATCCCGCAAAAGACCTACGAGGCGATCCTCACTACGCCGCTCGAGGTCCAGGACATCCTCGCGGGCGAGATGCTATGGTGCGCAACAAAATGCGTCGTGAGCGGCACGGCGATTCTGATTGTCGGTGCGCTGCTGGGCGCGGTACACGACTGGCACGCGCTGTGGGTACCGCTGGTGCTGTTTCTCGTCGGCTTGTGTTTCTCGGGGATGGGGCTTGTCATAACGGCGTTTGCGCCGGGGTATGATTTCTTCAACTATTACGTCACGCTGGTACTGACGCCCATGTTTATTCTTTCGGGTGTGTTTTATCCCGTCACGTCGCTGCCGACAGCGTTGCAGTCGCTAGTGCAGTTACTGCCGCTTTCGCACGCAGTGGACTTGATTCGGCCGTTGGTCGCGGGGCTGCCCTTGTCGAACGTAGTGCTGCACCTTTTGGTGCTCGCCGGCTACGGTCTGGCCGGTTACCTGACGGCGGTGCATCTTACGCGCCGGCGGCTGCTGGTGTAGGCGCCATGCCCTACTGCGAAATATCCGACTTGCCGGATTCGGTGAAAAGCCACCTTCCGACCCACGCCCAGGAAATTTATCTCGCGGCGTTTAATAACGCCTGGGAGGAGTATTCCGCCCGCGCGGATCGCGAGTCGGTGGCGCACCGGGTCGCGTGGGCCGCGGTGAAGAAAAAGTACCGAAAAACCAATAAGGAATGGATCAGGAAATAGCTGTATGGACATCCGCCACGAAATCCCGAGTCATGACATCGATCGGTTTTATGCCAGGGCGCTCGACTATACTACGCAGTCGCGTGAGAGGATTCGCGCAGCGCTCGCGTCCGGATTCGAGGTCAGGCGCAAGCCGGACAAGAGTTATGTCACCGGTGTGGATCTACGGGTGGAAGAATATCTGCGTAGCCTGGTCCAGAAGGATTTTCCCGAACACGGCATTATCGGCGAAGAATACCCGCAGACGAATTCCAAGGCGATGTATCAGTGGATCATGGATCCAATTGATGGTACCGAGGATTTCGTCCAGCGTCTCCCAACTTTCGGCACCATCCTGGCACTGCACTATCGAGGCGAGCCGATTGTGGGAGTGATTGACCATCCGATGCTGGATTGGCGCGTGAGCGCTGCCTTCGGCAGAGGTACTTACCATAATACTAAACGTGTAAAGCTCATTGATCTTGAACCTGCTGCAATCGATGGCAGTGAGCGAGTTGTGATTCCGGCGCGCGCCAATTTCATCAAATATTCCCATGATGGGCACTTGTTCGACACGTTGGTCCGCCGGCATCCTAATCATCGGATTTTTCGTACCTGTTTCGCGCACACCTGCACCGCCATTGGTGCGACAGACGCCACCATCGACTATGGCACCGCCATCTGGGACTTCGCTGCCAATCGTATTCTCATGGAGGAAGCGGGAGGAAAATTCAGCGTGATTCGTGCATGGGATGTCCCATCGTTTGGTCAGGTCACGGCATCAATTATGGGTAAACCGTTATTGGTTGACCAGTTGATGAAATATTTTCCAGCGCATTAATGCGGTATAATTAATCAATTGAAGATATTGTTATTTTTCAGCTGTGCAGGTACATTAGCTTTAAAACAACAATACATAAAATTATCAAATACCTAGGAGCCTAACTTTGTCTGCTGTCGAACCTCATTCGGTCGAGCCTGGATTGATCCCCGCATTAGCACGGCATCTGGAGCACCTCAAAGACAATCCAGATGGTGTTGAGCTGTTCAAGCTTATCCAAAAAGCTCTCGTTCACTGTCGTCAGCATAATTACATTAACGCGTCATGCATCGTTTACCTGCATGCCATGTTGCAAGACTACACAAAAAATCACAAACGCCCGTCGGCGGTAAGGATCCGGGCGCGTCTTATCCAGCAATATCTGGCAATATATTTACCCCGACTGGGTAAAACCGGACCGGGAACTACGGCGACAGATGCCAAATCAATATTACTCCGCGCCTCTCCCGCGCAGGGAACACCTGCGCAAGCCAAGAGCGCATCCGCCGACACCACGCCCAATCGTCACATACCATCGGAAACCGAGAAAACAACGGCGGGGGTCACTGCCAAAGTTAGCCAAAATAAGATGGAACAAGATGCCTCAACGGCGGGGGTCAAACCTGCAGAGTCTTCCGGCCGTCGCCACACAACAAAGATTCAAGATGGACACCCGGTTCACGATATGAACCACGTGGAAATCCTGCTGCGCGAGCGTGAAACGCTTTCGCAACAACTGACTGACGCCAATGCCTACCTTAAATTGATCGAGGCCGAAAGAGAACAATTGCGGACCGAGCTTAACAAGTTACGCCGGAGCGCCCGAACGAATGAAAAATCGCTAAAAAAACTCGGCTTGCCCAAACGCCATGTTCTTCTGCGACAGATTCAGGCGGAGATTGAACGTGTGAATCGTCACGGTAATCCGCTGGCGCTGGCGCTCATTGATGTCGATGATCTGGAGAAACTAACCCACCAGCTTGGCCAGGATGTCACCAAGGCGGTACTCGATCATTATTCCAGCGAGATCCTCGGGAACTTCCGTAGCTACGACTTGGTGGCGCGATACAACAAAGATGAGTTTGCCGTATTGCTGCCAAACACTGACAAAGAGGAAGCCGCGCGCGCTCTGGAGAAGATTCGCAAGCGCGCCAGCGAATCGCACTTCAGCCACAAGGGCTGTCTCCACCCACTGCCCGGTTTTGGTGGCGTGCTCACTTTTTATTCACCGGGCGAGGAACCGGACCAGATGTTGGGCCGCGCCGACGAGGCACTTGTCAACCTGAAGCTTCGAGGCAAGCGCCAGCTTGTCGTTGTCTAGAAAAGCCAGAAAAAAACCACGTCGGAGCGGTATTTTGATTAATTCTGGTTACTAAAGTCGCTCACGCTAGGGGCCGGGGCTCGGCCCGATTTTCACCCCGTTGCTCCCTCGGTCGAAATTTCCCGGCCACCGTTGACCGGCACACCCCATTACCAACAAGATATCGATAATCACGGCCACCGGGATCAAGCCATGTCCGAAAGGCATCCCATTGTCGCTGTCACCGGCTCTTCCGGCGCTGGAACTACCACTGTGCGTCATGCCTTTCATGACATCTTCCGGCGCGAGGGCATCACGGCCACCTTCATTGAGGGTGAGGCCTTCCAGCGCTATGAGCTCGAGGAACGCATGCGCCTCATCCGCCAGGCCCAAGCCGAGGGCAAGCCCTTGAGCCTCTTTGGGCCGGAAATGCATCAGCTTGACCGGCTCGAGGCATTCTTCAAGGAATATTCTGAGCACGGCACCGGGCAAATCCGGGAATATGTCACGCCCGACAACTTGGATGAGCTCGGTTTCCCCGCCGGCACCTTCACGCCCTGGCGGGCGATGCCGTCGAACAGTGATTTACTGGTCTATGAAGGCCTGCATGGCGGCGTGGTCGCCCGCACCTGGACCCGCCGGAAATTGAGTCCATCTCACAATCCTGCTGTCATCGAGCGACGCAGCGTCGATAACGGTAACAGCGGGGTGGACATCGCACAGTACGTAGACCTGCTGCTCGGAGTGGTTCCAGTGGTGAATCTCGAATGGATACAGAAGATCCACCGCGACACCAATGTGAAGGGGCGAACGCCGGAGGCGGTGACCAATACCATCTTGCGGCGGCTGCGCGACTATACCCATTTCATCACGCCGCAGTTTTCCATCACCGACATCAATTTCCAGCGGGTCCCGGTGGTAGACACTTCCAATCCCTTCATCGCGCGCGATGTCCCGACGGCGGATGAAAGTGTGGTGGTCATCCGCTTCCGAGATCCGGCAAGTTACGATTTTCCCAACCCCCTGAAGCGCATTCATGAATCCTACATGTCGCGCCCCAACACCATGGTGATTCCCGGTGGCAAGATGACTTTGGCTATGAAAATCATCTGCACCCCGCTGATACACGAAATGCTGGAAAATCGGCAGAAGCTCACCGGATAATTGCCGCCCTCCCCCGGCGAATACCCTTCACTGGCGCGACGGTTCGATCGTGGCGTCGAGGTTGAGATTGTCACAAAAACCAGTGAACTCGTCGCGCAGACGGCCAATTTGCACATTGGTGGGAATGCTCACCGTCAAGTTGAGAGAGAACATGGGCGTGCCAGTGTGCGCCGCCGGATAGGTCCAGCTACCCAATTCCTCGATGTTGATATTGCGGCTGGCAAAAAAATCGGCAACCTGGTGCACGATACCCGGATGGTCCATAGCCACCACGTCCACCGTGTAAGGCATCCGATCTTGCGCGACGGTGCGTGGCTCGGTGTGCTTCGAGAGAATGGTTAAATCGAGTTTTTTCTCCAGAGGAGGCAACACCCGCTCCAGACGCGTGATGGCGCCCCAGTGGCCGGAGACCATCATGATCAGCGCGAATTCCCCGCCCAGCACGGTCATGCGGCTGTCCTCGACATTGCAACCGCTGTCAAGAATGGCCTTAGACAGATCGTTAACAATGCCGGGACGGTCCTTGCCGAGCGCGGAGATGACGAAGAACTTGTTCATGGGTGAATAGCGATCTCTAACTTCCATCACAGGGGGGCGGAAGTGTAGCGAGATCCTACGGGACAGGCCAGCTGCCGCCACAAACCCATGGACGAAGGTTAGCGGAACTCCTTCAGCTCCCGCACAACCAGTTTGCGCTTTTTACCGTTCCATTGCGACAGGCACACCAGAGTGCCCGCCGGGTCCACGTCGAGGTCGTAGATGGGCGCGGTTTCCCTGATTTTCCTGAGACCAGACTTGTCATAGACAAAAAGAAAGTTTTCCCGTTTTTCGTAATCCGGGCCAGTGCTCACTTGAAACAGGACGCGGTCACCGCGGACGAGCTCCACGCGCAGATTGGTCTGCTGATAATTCTTCACGGCAAACCGGTGCAGTAAATCAATTTTGCCCCCGGCATGCTGCACCAACCAGGCCTCCTGACCGAAGGACACCAGCAGGATAAAGGCGTTGCCCGAGGCAAAGCCGCCACGCAAACTGTAAATCCAATCCTCCGGTATTTCCACAAGCCGGTTCATCGTCTTGTGCTCGACGTCGAGATACCAGACATGATTGTCCTGTTTCCAGTAGTTCTTCTGGACGATAAATTTCTTGTTTCCCACCCTGAAACCGTTGGCCAGCGCATTGGCCAGCACCGGCCCGGGGATGGAAGAAAAGGCCATCTCCAGCTCGGGGGTCAGCGCTCTTTCCTGGCCGGAGGCATTATCGGTCAGCGAGAACGGCTTCTTGCCCACCAGCTTGCCGGCGGCGACGTCAAAGATCAGATCGATGCCATTTACATCGCCGTCTGAAATCCCTGCTTTCAGCGTCGTGGCATCTTGCCACGTGAAATTGGAGACGAAACTCTTGTAAATCGCGAATTTGTGAGAGGCCTTGGCGTCGAGCAATACTTTTACCTCGAATGTCTTAAGATCGAGCGCGTGGATTTCCGTCAGCTCGGTGTTGCCTTGCAACACGACATGTGAGAACGCGAGATAACGTGAATCGGGAGAGAACCGCGGAAACACGTAGTCGCCATCCTGGAGCGTTGCCAGGATTTTCCCGGTGACCGGAATCTCGGCCGTGGGGCGCAGGGATAAAGCGGAAAACGGGCTGGCCAGGGCCGCCATCGGTAACAGGCCCGCCACCATGATCACCGATCGCATCCAACGCCGCATTAATGAAGCCCTACTCCGCGGCGCCTCGTTCGTCCTGTCATAATGTACGCCCCCGTCCCGGAATCGACGCTGGGCGAAGGATATACCTCCTGCGGCCGGAAGGGGAAGATGTTAGTGACGAATCTCTCCGGTCGAGAGTTGCTCGATCAACTCCTGCACCGTCTCGGGTTCCATGTCAAAACCCACCTCGGTGTTGGGATTGAGCGCAATACCGTAGCCACTGCCCATGTTCTGGAGCACCCATTTGAAAGATTCGAGAATGCCGCCGGTAAAACCCGGGTAGTCTTTGATGAACGGTTTGGCGCGCTCGGGGCTGGAGAACAACACAAGAATGGGAGTGCCCTCCTCTTCGGAGGACAGCACCAGTGGCTGGGCGCGGCTGGAACGCTGGATGTTCAGCACCGGTGCCTTCTCATCCTGCACTGGCATGAACACCTGTGAACCCATGAGTGTCTTGAGCAGGTTGTCGCTGGTGATGTGTCCTTCCCGTGCTTCGAGGATCTGCGCTTCCAGTTCGTTGCGGGGTTCGTTGTCGGTCATGGCATGTCCCAAAAAAAATGAGCCGTCATGCTCGGGTATCCCGGCACCGATTGCAACCCTGAGATTGTTATGGAATTGCTGGTTTTCGACCAGCGATCAGCCCACCTTGGGCAGCCTTTTCATTGAATCGGCCACCGCGGCTTCCGGGTATTCGTAATCTTCCAGACCGCCGCTGAAGTATTTGTCATAGGCGGCCATGTCGAAGTGACCGTGGCCAGAAAGATTGAAGAGAATTGTTTTCGTTTCACCGGTCTTCTTGCACTTCACGGCCTCGTCAATCGCAGCGCGCACTGGGTGACAGGATTCCGGTGCCGGGATGATTCCTTCGGCGCGCGCGAACATGACACCGGCCTCGAAGGTTGCAATTTGTGGGACCGCCACCGCCTCGATTAGCTTCTCGTGATACAGCTGTGAAACCAATGGCGAGTCGCCATGATAACGCAGGCCGCCTGCATGAATGCCCGGTGGCATAAAGTCATGGCCCAGTGTGTACATCTTCATCAATGGCGTCAGGCCGACGGCGTCGCCGAAGTCGTAAGCGTATTTGCCTTTCGTTAAAGTCGGACAGGATGTAGGCTCGACCGCCACGAGACGCACTTTCCTGCCGGCGGCCTTGTCGGCAAAGAACGGAAACGCAATGCCACCAAAGTTGGAACCACCGCCGCAAGCGGCCAGCACCACGTCGGGGTATTCACCGATTTTCTCGAGCTGCTTCTTCGCCTCCAGGCCGATCACGGTTTGATGCAACAACACATGATTGAGCACAGAGCCGAGACTATAGTTCGTGTCTTGGCGCGAGGCCGCCTCTTCCACAGCCTCGGAGATGGCAATACCGAGCGAGCCCTGGCTGGCCGGGTCGGCGGCTAGAATCTTGCGCCCGGATTCGGTCTTGTCCGTGGGGCTGGCAAACACCTCCGCGCCCCAAGTCTGCATCATCGAACGACGGAAGGGCTTCTGCTCGTAGCTCACCTTGACCATGTACACACGGACCTGGATGCCGAACATCTGTCCGGCCAGCGCCAGTGCGGAGCCCCATTGACCCGCACCGGTCTCGGTGGTCAAGCGCTTGATGCCGGCCTGCTGGTTGTACCACGCTTGGGCCACGGCGGTGTTGGGCTTGTGCGAGCCGGCCGGGCTCACCCCTTCGTATTTGTAATAAATTTTTGCCGGCGTTCCCAACACCTGTTCCAGCCGAAGCGCGCGGAACAAAGGGCTCGGCCGCCACAAGCGATAAATCTCGCGCACCGGTTCCGGAATCGGTATCCAACGCTCGCCGGATACCTCCTGCATGATGACCGCTTCGGGAAAAATCGCGCCGAGCGCCTGTGGCGGGATCGGCTTGCCATCGGGGCCGAGCGGTGGCGTCGGCGGATTCGGCATATCAGCGATGACGTTGTACCAGTGGGCAGGAATATCAGATTCGTCGAGAAGAATTTTTGTTTGCGGCATGATGGTTCTCCAGATTGATTCGCCGGCGTAGGACGGCCGCCCCTGGCGGATTTCTTGCGAGTAAATACTTAATACCAGAACCATCGTACGGTCAATGCAACGACTATGGTAGTCTGAGGAAAACATCCCCGGGCCGGCGCGGCACGATGGCGCACTTCGCGGTATTTCCCGAATAAACAGCTTATAAACCGTAAATCGGTGCCGCCGCCAGCCGATAAGGAAAAAATTGCACGAGAGACGCTATGAGCGCGAAAAACAATCAACCCGACTGGAACACGATCGCCGAGAAATTCGACATGTGGCTGCCGCATATTGCGCCCGTCGGAGAAGCATTGCTGGCCGCTCTCGAGGCCAGACCGGGTGAGCGGATTTTAGATCTTGCGTCCGGTACCGGTGAACCGGCGCTGACGCTGGCACGCCGCCTGAAAGGCCACGCCACTATCTTCGGCATCGACGCCGCGGACGGTATGATACAGGTGGCGCAGGCCAAGGTGATGAAGGAAAAACTTCAGGGTATCTCCTTTCATTGCATGCCGGCGGAGGACCTGGCCTATCATGACAACAGTTTCGATCGCATCTTGTGCCGCTTCGGCGTGATGCTGTTCAACGATCCACTGCAGGGAATGAAGGAAATGCGGCGCGTCCTGAAGCCCGGTGGCCGTTTTGCCATCGCGGTCTGGAGCACCCCGGAATGCATGCCGGTCAATCATTGGGCGTATGAGACGTTTAAATCCCTGTTGCCGGAAGATTTGCATCCACCGCTCGCCAAGGTGACGTCCCTGAGCGCACCTGGTCTGCTCCAGGATCTGCTGAACGAAGCGGGTTTCGCTGGATTTTCGGTGGAACGCCGGGCGTTTGATTACCAGTTCGGATCCTTCGAAGAACTCTGGGACACCGTGGAAGCCTCGGACATACTCAAGCAACAATACGATGCGCTTCCGCAAAACGAACGCGGAAAGATACGCGACGAAGTCGGGCGGTTTGCCCGCGACTTCATTCACGACGGACAATTGCGGATTCCGCACGAATATCTCGTGGCCGTAGGATCAAAATAAATCCCGCGAGTTGGTCCCGGGCTGGCGTAAAGATGCCTACATATCGTTTAAATAGGTCCTCGTCTCTTGAGCATGAACCGCAAGCTTTCTTCATCCGTGAGGATATCCAGCTGGCTGAGTTGAACAACGCCTTGCTGGAGGTCGGCGCCCAGATGATGCCGGCCCTGGGACGCGTCGACTATCTCAGCATCTGCCAGATCCGCAAGGCGAACGGCGGGCACATCGTGATCGACGGCGCCAAGGGCCCAGTGACGATTCTCATGCTGCCGGGCGAGCACGTCATGGATCGCATCCAGTTCAGGAATGAACGCTTCCAGGGCGTGATTTTCCCGGGCCAGGCCGGAAGCCTGGCCATCATCGGCGAGCACGGAGAACATCTTGAAGAATTTGTGCAACGTGTTTGCAAAACTGTGAAGTTCTGAATTCTCCACCGATCTACAAAATAATTCAGAGACAAGAAAAAAGGATGCCGGCTAAACCCGGCATCCTTCATGCAGCGGTCACCATGTTCGCTTTTGGTAAAGCGCGGACAACTCCTCTGCCGTCAACTTATTGTAGTCAATCGAACCGACGCACTTGGTCTCCGATTTTCCTTCATCGGCACCAGCTTGGTACACGGTCATGGCACCGGCGCTGAACAGCGCGACCAGCAGCAGTGTAATGGCCTGTTTGACAGTTTTCACGGTTTCTCTCCTTGCTACGTATTGAACGGGTCTACCCAGTACGGCAGACAGAGTCAAAAGAATTTCGTGTCTCCGCCTGACATAACCCGGCATGAAGAAAGATACTTACAAGATATATTTTTGAACCCGGGAACAGGAATGGTGTCGAATGTCATGTGTGCCTGAAAACTTTTTTTCTCGGCACGCAGTTGCTCAGTGACTGGTACCGGAGGAAAGTGTGATCTTGTTGTGGACGTTGTATTTTCCCGACGGTTTTTTCATCGGCAACCGTTTCACTTCCTTGAAAGTTTGCGTGTCGTAGACCACCAACGCGCCGTCCATGTCCCACACGCTCACGAGTGCGTATTTCCCGTCGCGCGTGAACTCGGTATGCGCCGCCGTTTTGCCTGGAGAGGGTCGCAGCGTCTTGACGACTTCGAGCTTGTTCTTGTCGATAATCTCGATCGCCTCCTTTGCCTCCTTGTGCGGACTGAACATGGAGTCCGTCCAGGCATAGGGAGTGTTTTCATGGGAACGCATGAAAAATCCGGGGCCGAGGGTTTTAATGATTTTAATGGTCTTCCAGGTCTTCATGTCGATGACGGTGATCGTGCCTTCCCGGAGATTGGGCGTGGCCAGCACGGGTATGCCGCGCCAGTTCCAGGTGATGCCTGATCCCAGATGCGGCAGGCCGGCCAGATTCACTTCGGCGATCTTGCGGCCCACAATCAGATTCACCACCTGACCGTTCTTGGCGTTGCGCGCCGCTCCCACCAAGTGCTCGTAGGACTGATCGAAGAAAAAATCATCAAGATAATCATCGAGCCGGATACGGCGCACCGGAAAAGGGCCCTTGGCCGCTATCGCTTCACCCAAGCGGTAGTCGTGCACCAAGCCCGGATAAATCGGCTCGGCTTTATCATCGTAGGGTATCTCCCACACCTCGGTGAGATCCTTGAGTGCGGCGATGAAACTCTTACGTGGGGCAGCGTCGTATACCGCACTAACGCGTGAACTTTTTCCCGCGTCGTCTTGTACCGGGATGATCTTAAGTGGTGTCAGATCTGCCGCATCCAGCACGACGAGGGTATGGGGAAGATAATTGCCCGCGATGACGTAGCGGCCATCACTGGAAACCGCGATGTTGCGCATGTTGATGCCAGCGCGGATCTCGGCAACGTACTTCAGATTATAAATGTCAAACTTGCTCACCCAGCCGTCGCGCGAGCCGAAATAGACGAAGCGCCCGTCGGGCGAGAATTTCGGTCCGCCGTGCAGGGCAAAGCGCGTCGGAAAACGCAGGATCGGCTCGAATTTGTCTCCGTCGAGCAGCGTCGCGTGATGGTCACCGAGCTCGACCACGATAAAAAGATTGAGCGGATCAGCCTTGAAGACCGGCTTGCCTGGCAGGGTGCCGGGTTTGTTATGAATGACCTGAGAGGCGCGGATGTCTGCCAGCTCCCAGCGCGGAGCCTGTGCCGGAGGCGTGTAAATGAACTCCGCCAGGGCCTTGATTTGCTCATCCGAAAGCTTCTCGCGATATGCCGGCATTTGCGTCAATGCGCGTCCTTCCCGAATAACGTCACGCGCATCTTCGCGTTTCAACCTTCCCAGGTTCTCGGGCAGCAACGCTGGTCCCATCCGGCCGAAACGGTCAGCGCCATGACAGGAAGCACAATGTTCTTCATATATTATTTCTACGGAGGGAGAATCGGCAGCATGGGCGATGGCCGCTGAGCACGCCGCACAAACGGATAGGAAAAAGGCAACATGCCGGTAAGCATTCATGCAACGGGCCTTATGCGAATGATGTGCCTCGTCAATCAGATTATTTGTCGGCGACTGCCACGGGAATGCGGGTATAAGGCCGGTTTTGCAGCCGATCGCCAAGGCCTTCCACGCCGATCTCCGCGTCGGTGAGATAGCACGCGGGGTCTTCGGCCCAGGGATCGTTGGTCAGCTGGTGTGCGCGCACGCGGGTATTGCCGCCGCAAATGTCAAAGTACCGGCACACGCCGCAGCGGCCCTTGATACGCCGCGGGCTGGCCTTGAGCCCGGCCATGAGCGGGTCGGAAACATCCTGCCAGATCTGCGAAAATGGCTGTTGTTTAACGCTGCCCAAACTGTAATGCCACCAAAATGTGTCGGGGTGGACGTTGCCGAGGTTGTCGATATTCGCAATGTTGACGCCCGAGGAATTCCCGCCCCACTGTGCCAACTTCGCGCGCATGTGATCCACAAGATGCGGGAAGTGTTTACGAATCCAGAACAATAAATACACCCCGTCGGCGTCGTTGTTACCCGTGACAAATTCCTTATGCTGTCCGCGTTGCGTGTAATCCCAGCAGCGGTCGAACAGCAGGTCCATGGCTTTCCGCGTGGTGTTCAGGAGAACGTCATCCCGGCGATTGATGTTGCCGCGGCCGGCGTAATTAAGATGTGACAGATAGAACTTGTCGATGCCCTCGTTCTCCATGAGTTGTAGCAGATCCGGCAGCTCATGAGCGTTATCCTGGGTCATGGTGAAACGCATGCCGATTTTGATCCCTTGTTGACGGCACAATCGGATGGCCTTCATCGAGGCGTCGAAAGCACCTTCGCGGCGGCGGAAGCGGTCATGTGTCTGTCGGATGCCGTCGATGCTGATCCCGACGTAGTCGTAACCGACTTCCGCAATCCGCTCGATGTTGGATTCATCGATCAGGGTACCGTTGGTGGACAGGCCGACGTAGAAACCCATCTCCTTCGCGCGGCGCGAGATGTCGAAGATGTCACGTCGCATGAGCGGCTCTCCGCCCGAGAGGATCAGCACCGGCACGCGGAAATCCTTGAGATCGTCCATGACCTTGTAGACCTCGTCCGTCGACAGTTCACCCGGGAAATCGGTGTCCGCGGAGATGGAATAGCAGTGCTTGCAAGTCAGGTTGCAACGCCGGATCAGGTTCCAGATGACCACCGGTCCGGACGGATTTCTTTTCGGGCCCAAAGGCGTGGGCCGACTGATTTCCTGCATGTATTGGGAAATACGGAACATGATCAACCCCCCAAGCGCAGGCCGGTCTTCTTGAGGATACGCGTGCTGTACAGCACTGCGTGCCCGCGGTCGGCATCGCCCAGCAATTCCGCGATCTGCGTTACCTTGGACTCCACTTCCGCGCGGTGACACCCATGCACCATGGCGAACAGGTTGTAAGGCCAGTCGGGCAGGTGGCGCGGACGATGATAGCTGTGACTCACGTAATCGAGATGGCCAATCTTCTTTCCCAGTTCGCGTACGCGATCATCCGGTACATCCCACACCGACATCCCATTCGCCTTATAACCCAGGGCATAGTGGTTCGGGACCGCGCCGAGGCGGCGTATCACGCCAGCCTCCAGCATGTGCCGCATTCGCGAAATGACCTCCTCCGGGCTGATCTTCAGTTGCCTGGCGATGGCGTGATACGGCAGGCACACGCGCGGCAAGCCTTCCTGCGTGGCCACGATGATCCGGCGGTCGGTGGCATCGAGTATCGGTCCGGCGTCGGCCCGCGGCTCGCGTAGGGCGGGTGCCGTATTCATGCCTCGAACCTCAGGCCAACGAAAAACTCCTCGAGCTTGGGCATGTTGTATACCTTGTGACCTGTAGCCTTCTCGATCTCGCTGATCACCTCGCCAATCCGCTCCGGCCTCTCGGTGGCAAGCACGAACCACATGTTGAATTCATGCTCGCGCGCATAGTTGTGAGCAACCTCGGCAAATCCGTTCACGATCTCCGCTACACGCTCGAAGTCATCATCGGGAAGTTTCATGGCCGCGAGCGTGAGTGCCCCGCCCAGTCGTTCGGCGTGATACAGGGGCCCAAATCGGGTCAGCGTACCCTGCTCCAGCAAAGTATCAAGACGACGGATCAGTTCGTCTTCGTCCAGCCCCAATCTGGCGGCGGCCTCGGCATACGGGCGCTCACTTAGGGGGAATCCCCCCTGCAGGTTATTGATAATAGCGCGGTCGATGGCATCCATCAGCGTTCTCCCAGCGCGTATACCGCACCGCGTTGCTTGAAACGCCGGCGGCTAAAGAGCACGGCATATGGCAATGATTGCAGGCCGCAGTGATTGATCATCCATTCAAGATGCGCCATCACCTCCTCGCGGTTCTTGCCGTGGATCATGCAGTAGAGATTGAAGCGCCATTGCGGCAGGCGGCGCGGCCGGCGATAACATAGCGTGATGAAATCAAATCCGGCAAGGCAGCGACCAAGTTCAGATACCTGTTCATCCGGCACGTCCCACACCACCATGGCATTCGACGCATACCCCAGTTCATGATGGCGCACCACGACGCCGAAACGGCGAATCACGCCGGCCTCCCTAAGCCATTGAAGGCGCGCGATCACTTTCTGTTCGGACAGACCCAGGCGTGCGCCGATCTCGGCATACGGCCGGGAGCTGAGCGGCAACCCGTGCTGGATAGCCGCCAGCAGGCGCCGGTCGGCCTCGTCCACGACGGGACGGTGCGGAGAAACCCCGGAGTGTTTGATGATGTTCAGTTCCATCGCATCTCAAAACCCAAGTCAATGTGGTAATCCTCGATAAGCGGGAAGGACAACACTTCATGCCCGGTGCGGCTGGCGATTTCCTCCAGTACCTCGGTCAGACGAGTGGAATCCGGTGCTTGCGCCACGAACCACAGGTTCAAGCGGTGTTCGCGCTCGTAGTTGTGATTGACTTCGGCATAACCGCTCACGATCGCCGCCACTGCCTCCAGCGCCTCCGGCGGCACCGCCATGGCCGCGAGCGTGCTGACGCCCACTGTGTTCGGCCGGATGACTGCGCCGACCCGACTGATGGCGCCCGCGCGCTTGAGTGCTTCCAGTCGTGCCAAGACCTCGTTTTCGGTTATCCCGAGACGCCGAGCAATATCGGCATAAGGCGTCACCGACAGCGGGAATTCCTGCTGAAAATCATTCAGCAGGCGCCGGTCAAGATCGCTTAATTCTGCCTTCATTGGCCGATCCTCTGCGCCCGCGCGGTGAAGAATATTCCGCTCGGTTTGTCCGCCGGCAACGATGTCACGCGCTCTAACGTTTCGGTGTCATAGACATCCACGCGATTCTCATCGCGTACGGAAACCCACACGTTTTCGCCGCGCGGGGTGAACTCCATGTGCAGCACCGCTTTTCCGGGTTTGAGCGTGCGGATCACCTTGAGCGTAAGCGTGTCGATGACCTGTACGGTGTCGTTGTCCGGTGGTGCGAAATTCACCCACACCTGGCGCCCGTCCGGGCGCGCGATCACGAACACCGGTTGACCGGCCACAGCGATGCGAGCCGCTTCTGTCCAATTCTTCTGGTCGACCACCAATACCTCATGCCGCCCCACGGCCGGAACATAAGCTATGCCACTTGCCTGCGCCCAATAGTCCATGTGCGGCATCTTGAAGATGGGCAGCGGCTCCTGCCCGCGTCCGTATCCCTCCAGCACGCGGCGCGCGCCTTGTGATGGCTGCCACAGGTCGAGCAGCACCAATCCGTCTTCCCCGAACAGGCCGGCGATGTAATAACGACCATCCGGCGTCACCGTACCATCGTAGGGCTGTTTACCCACATTGGGAAATTTCTGGACACGCGGCTCGTGCGTCTCACGCATGTCTGCAATCCATATCTCGCCGGCATCAAACAAAGAAAACACGAAGCGGTCACCGGGCGCATCCACCAGTCCCACGACCTTGGAGCGCCGCGCGCTGTCGCCCGATCCCGCCGGGATATCCGCCAGCAGCCCGAGCGTGTCGGCGGCAAACACCTTGACACCCCCCGGCTCGTAATTGGAAACCGCGATCAACCGGCCGTCCTGCGAAATGGCGCCACCGACGGCATTGCCCGCCTGCACGATGCGCTTGTCGATACGCCGGCGCTGCATATCCACCTTGGTCAGGCCGCCATCACGTCCGAAGACATAGGCATAACGCCCATCGCGCGAATACACCACCGAGGCATGCGACAGATCGCCTAAGCCCGACACCCGTGCGAGGCGGGTACGTGTCGTTGTCTCCACCACCTGCACGCTGCCGGCGGCGCGCTCGATAATGATGCCCATATCACCTGTGCCCCGCGGCGTCGCACAAGACGAGACCAGCAAGGCGCCAGCGAGGCTAAGAAAAAATACTAGCCAGGAATCAGTGCGCATCGGTCCTGCCCTCGAGCAACACTTGCACCAGCCACTCCGCCTCCTGCAAATTCATGAATCCTTTCCACGGAGGCATCGGCGTTCCCGGGACTCCGTGCAGAATCAGTTCGCGCAGCATTACGGCTGGCTTGCCCTTCAGCGCTTCCGGCGTAAGCGCCGGGCCCAGTCCGCCCCGGCGTGTCAATCCGTGACACGAGCCGCAATCCTGCGTGAGCAGATGCATCAGCTCGGCCCGACGCGTCTCGGATACCTCGGCACAGGCCATACCCGAGCCCAGCGCCGCCAGCGTCGCAAGCATGATGCCGGTGATATGCGTAGGCATGCGCATGGCAACCTTGTCTCCCGTGAAACACCGGGGCAGACGCGCTGCCCCGGTTGCAACGGTCTTTCTAATAAACGTCGTGCTGCGTGTTATACACGTTGAACTTGCCCGTGGGCGTGATCAGGCGCTTGTCCTTAATCACGTGTTTCAGCTTGCGCGTCTTGTCGTCAAGGATCACGATGGCCGATTCCTGCTCCTTGCCGTTCCACACCGAAAACCAAACCTCATCACCCTTCTGATTGTATTCGGGCTGCACAACGCGCTTCGGCCCCTCGCCCAGACCCGCCATCTCGGCGATCTTCACCACCTGATACGGCTTGTCGAGATTATTGATGTCATACACCGCCACCGACTGGCTGATCTCGGCATTGGGATTGAGCGCCGTGTCCACCCACAGGTTCTTAGACTTCGGATGGGTCTTGATGAACAGTGAACCGCCGCCCTGGCCCTTGAGCGTGCGCACCACCTTCCAGGCATTCTTGCTATTTTTTTCTGGATCGGTGCCGATCACGGAGATAGTTTCATCGCCCAGATGGCCCGTGGCCCAGACCGGGCCGTGTTTCGGATCGACAAAATTCGCGCCGCGTCCCGGGTGCGGGATCTTGCCCACGTCAACGAGCTTGACCAGCTTGTCCTCCTTGGCATCCACCACCGCAATCTTGTTCGACTGGTTGGCGGCCACCAGGAAGTAGCGCTTGG
>DATCZH010000020.1:0-4948 GCA_036526015.1 Sulfuricaulis sp. | reverse complement strand
ACTGATTCTCCACATCGCCAAACGCCTCATCCTTCGTCGCTTAACCGCCCTGTCGCGCAAAACAGAAAATCGCCTCGACGATTATGTCGTGGACATTCTTAGCCATACGCGTTTCCTATTTCTGTTCTTCGTCGCTTTCTATTTCGGCATGCAGTACCTGGAACTCCCGCCGAAGCCGGCCCGCTATCTCGATCACTTTGCCATTATCGCCTTGCTGGTTCAGGTGGCTTTCTGGGGAAATCGCGCTATTGCTGTCTGGCTCAAGGACTATTTGAAGCGCAACCGGGAGACCGACGCTGCCAGCGCCACCACGGCCTCCGTGCTCGGATTCATAGCACGGGTAGTGCTGTGGTCGGTCCTGTTGTTGATGATACTGGGCAATCTCGGTTTCGACATCACCGCGCTGGTGGCGAGCTTAGGCATTGGCGGCATTGCCGTGGCGCTGGCATTGCAGAATATTCTCGGAGATATTTTTGCGTCATTGTCCATCGCTCTGGATAAGCCGTTTGTTATCGGTGATTTCATTATCGTCGACGAGGTCCTCGGGACCGTGGAATACATCGGATTGAAAACTACCCGTCTGCGCAGTCTCGGCGGCGAACAGATAATATTTTCCAATAACGATCTTCTGAAAAGCCGAATTCGCAATTACAAGCGAATGCTTGAACGCCGCGTGGTATTCGGCTTCGGCGTAATCTATCAGACGACACACGAGCAACTTAAACAGATTCCGGAGATGGTACGGGAAATCATCCAGGGTCAAGAGAAAACCCGCTTTGACCGCGCACACTTCAAAGAATACGGTGACTCGTCGTTGGATTTTGAAGTTGTCTATTACGTTCTTAGTCGCGATTACAACGTCTACATGGACATCCAGCAGGCCATCAATCTGGCAATCTTCGAGCAGTTTTCCAAGGCTGGCATCGACTTCGCCTATCCGACACGCACCCTTTACGTGACCCAGGACAGTGCCGTGCCCGCGGAAACCCGTAAATGATCACAACCATGAAAAACCACAATCGACACAGCGGATTGATCGTGGCTTCGAACCGGCTGCCGGTGGCACTGACACGCGCGGAAGATGGCACCTACCGCATTGAGCCCGGCAGTGGCGGTCTGGTGTCTGCCCTGCTGCCGGTTTTACGTGACCGCGGCGGTACCTGGGTCGGCTGGCCCGGTATCAGTGGCGACATACAGAACATTGATGCCCTGCTGGAAGAGGCGACGCACCAGGCAGGCTACCAGCTCAAGACGGTAGCGCTCACCGAAAATGAAGAGCGCAAGTTCTATAACGGGTTTTCCAACGAAGTGATTTGGCCCCTGTTTCATGATTTGCAATTACTGTGCAAATTCGATCCCAGCTACTGGCGTGTGTATCAAAACGTCAACCTCCGTTACGCGGAAGTTCTGAAACAGAATAGCATTGACGGCGACTTCATCTGGGTGCATGACTACCACCTCATCAACGTTGCGCAGGACTTGCGACAACTCGGTGCCAAGGTGAAAACGGCCTTTTTCCTGCATACGCCATTTCCGCCGCTCGATATCTTCGTCAAGCTACCGTGGCGTTTCCAATTGCTGCACGCGCTGGTGGAATACGACCTGATTGGGTTTCAGACCTTGCGCGATCAGCGCAATTTTACCCAATGCGTCCGCACCCTGATGAAGGACGTGGCCGTGCGTGGACGAGGACAATTGCTCACCCTGCGCGACAGCGAACGCGAGGTGCGCGTCGGCAGTTTCCCGATCGGGATCGATTTCAATGCCTATGCCAAACGTGCCGCCAGCCGGAAAGTCACCGACCAGGCGGCAGAACTGCGGAGCATGCTACCCAACCGTCAATTGATCTTGGGCGTGGATCGGCTGGATTACACCAAGGGCATTCCCGAACGCCTGGAGGCCTTTCGCAATGCGCTGGTGCGCTACCCGAAGCTGCACAACCGCGTTACGTTGATCCAGGTCGTGGTGCCGAGCCGCGAGGACATCCCGCAATATTTCGAACTCAAGACCCGCATTGAGCGGTTGGTCGGCGAAATCAACGGCCAGTTCACCCAGCCCGGAGGCTGGGTGCCGATTCATTATGTATTCCGCAGCGTGGACACCGACGATCTGCTGGCTTATTACCGGGCGGCGGAAATCGCCCTGGTTACCCCGCTCAAGGATGGCATGAATCTCGTGGCCAAGGAATATTGCGCGTGCAGCATCGAGGAGGATTGCGTGCTGATTCTGAGCGAATTCGCCGGAGCCGCGGCCCAGTTGCAGCGTGGGGTCTTGCTGGTCAATCCCTATGACATCGAAGGAGTAGCGGATGCCATTCACCATGCTTTCACCATGGGCGACACCGAGCGGCGTGCCAGCATGCGACATCTGCGGCGCGCCATTCGTGAACAGGACATTTTCTGGTGGGTGGACTCGTTCCTGCGCGCTGCCATCGCCAAGGACTTAAGCGCGTTTCCCTTGCCGGATGATTACGTCCCGCACAGCGACATTGGCGGCATGTCACTTTGACCGATGCGGCGGATTCGCGAAACCACAATCAAGCCCTCACAAGTCAGCCATTACCGAACGGCGCAGGTAAATTAGCCCAACCAGAAACAGCAACGAACCCGCCCAGATCGCGATATATGTGATCATGGACTGACGTGCCTTCTTTTTTTCCCACCAGGTGCGCGGGTGGATGCCCTTCACCAGAAATACCATTTTGGCCGAAAGATTCACGCACACGACGTTCACGGCCAGCAGCAACCCCGCACCCGTCGCCAGGGCGTATTGGCCGCTACCGAGCATGAGCCCGAGCGTGGCCGCCGGCGGCAGCAAGGCGACCGCGACCATCACTCCGACCAGCACGCTTGATAATCCGGTTGTCAGTGAAAGCGCCGCGGCGGCGCCGGAGGCAAGCGCCAGCGCCACGGAATCAAGACCCACGTCGGTGCGTGCCAGCAATTCGTGGCTCTCGGTATTGAGCGGCCACAATTGGGCAATCAGGATTGAAAGCACCAGCGTCATGCTTACACCGGCCAGATTGGTTTTAAGCGAGCGCCACATCAGCGCCGTGTCACCGAGCGCGGTACCGAGTGCCAGCGCGATATTCGGCCCCAGCAGCGGCGCGATCACCATGGCACCGATCACCACCGCAACGTTATCTTCGATCAGTCCAATCGCGGCAACGATGGTGGACAGGAACACCAGCACCAGATAAGTACTGTCGAGACGGGCATTCTTTTCAGTATCGTCATAAAGCTCCTGGCGCGTGATAGCCATGGCGCGCGCCGCGCGCCGCGCGGCTTCTTCCTCGCCGATCGAGGGTCGCGGCAGCGCGGCCTCGACCGGGATGACCAGGATCCGCGCCTCCGGGTCACTGGTAAGATAACCCTCCAGGGCATCGAGCACTTTCTGAGTCTGCTCATCGGCCACCAGCAGGCGCACAACTTGACGACCATCGGCGTCCTCCGCGCCCAGACGATGATCCCGGACTTCCTGCTGATTGGCGATACCCACAATGGTATCGAGATGCCCCTTGCTCGCCGTGACCTCGATAATCTTCATTGATGCAATCCTCCTCCACTCTTTCCGGCGCATCCCATTGCTCAGGTGACTGAAGCCTAAATCGCTACTGATTGTATGGATGATTGAGTTATGATGCACCTATAGACATGGCCACCTGCGCCTCGTACAGATTCATCCGCCCGCTGCTCTTCCGGCTTCCCGCCGAAACCAGCCATCAACTGGCCTTCTCATTATTGCGTCTGTTGTACCGCCTGCCCGGTAAGGGTGCACTGACACGTGCGATATCTTCCTGTCATCCGACATCGTTGCCAGTCAGTGTCATGGGGCTGACCTTTCCGAATCCGGTGGGACTGGCGGCCGGTCTCGATAAAAACGCGGAACATATTCGCTCTCTCTCGGATTTCGGGTTCGGGTTTATCGAGCTCGGCACCGTCACCCCCCGCCCACAACCGGGAAACCCTAAACCGCGTTTGTTCCGCCTGCCGCAGCAGTCGGCACTGATTAATCGCATGGGATTCAATAATGTCGGCATTGAAAAATTCATCCTTAATCTGACACGCGAGGACAGATCCTGCCCCGTGGGGGTCAATATCGGCAAGAACCGCGACACACCGATGGAACTAGCGGCTGACGATTACCTTATCGCCCTGCGTGCGGTCTATTTGCATGCGGATTACATCGCCGTAAATATTTCTTCCCCCAATACCACCGGCCTGCGCGATTTGCAGAACGAGGAGAATCTGAACGATCTGCTGCGCCGACTAAAAGCGGAACAAGCGACATGCGCAGAAAAAACTGGGCGGTACGTGCCCATCGCCCTTAAGATCGCCCCTGACTTGGATGATACCCAGTTGGCAGCGATCGCACGGCTGGTGCTGGATCACAAGTTCGATGCCGTGATCGCTACCAACACGACTATCACCCGGCCCGGCTTGGCGACCGTTCCCTTGGCACGCCAGAGTGGTGGCCTGAGCGGCCGGCCGCTCAGGCCACTGTCCACGGAAATCATCCGAAAACTTTATGGCCACCTGCAGGGGAAAGTTCCGATCATCGGCGTGGGGGGTATTGAGAATGCGGAAGATGCCTGGGACAAGCTCGTCGCCGGCGCCGATCTGGTTCAGATCTATACCGCGCTGATATACGAAGGACCGTGCGTGGTTCAGGCAATTACCCGTGGACTGGCCGAACGTGTACAGGCTGCCGGAAAAGCCACCCTCGCGGAAGCGTTGGAACAGGTCCGGGCAACGCTCAATCAACGATCAACCGCGAACAGTCCGACGTCAGAAGATGACGTCACGGCTGAGTCGTCGCCGGGCGGGCTGTAATCACACAGTTGCGTCCTTTCTTTTTGGCACGATACAGCGCCTCGTCGGCACTTTGAATCAGGGATTGAAAATCATGGGCATTCTGGCCGAAGCAGGACACGCCAACACTCACGGTG
>DATCZH010000019.1:0-6335 GCA_036526015.1 Sulfuricaulis sp. | reverse complement strand
CTGCGAGACGCGTACGAAGAATGCGCCCACATTGCAGCCGAGGCCCAGGCGCGAGCCGATGCCCATCAGCGCCCCGCCCATCAGCGCCCAGGTGGCGGTTTCGAGTGTCGGCTTCTTGAATTTGAACTCGTTGTGCAGCAGTGCCATCACTGCGGCGCCACCGAACAACGCGATGGACATCCAGTCGGCCGGGTTGAACGCCGGATTGGGGATGCCGTTGACCCAGCCGAAGAAAATATTGTCCAGGTGATTCCAGCCGAGCTTGTGAAACAGCCAGCCGACCCACTGCGCTTCTTGGGTGGTCACGTACCAGTAGCCGGGGTCAAACACCGTGCCCTGTGCCGAGAGACCGAAATCGAAACCAATGCGCTCCAGCAGGGCTCCGGCATTGCGCATGCCAAATTTCACGCGCAGCCCCTGGATGGCATACATGTGCAACCCGGCGGCGATGCCGAGCGCCAGTCCGGCGATGGCGGTGCGTTTGGAGGCGCTAATCATCGCCCAGTAACCGGCCAGCTCATTACGCCAGGTCGGAGCCGCCTGGTCCTTTGGCAGGTTCTTGCGCATATAGGTTTTGCGTGACCAGATGTAGTACACGATCACCAGCAGCAGCGCTCCCGGTATCACCACGCCTATCAGTAAATTACCGATAAAGGCACCGACGTATGATTTGTCGGTCCAGCCGAGCATGGTGGCGAAGCTCATCACCGGCTGGTCCCATACATAACCGGCGAGATACTGATCCACCCAGCCGTCGGTGACGGTGATAGACGCCGGCAAGCCCTTGGTCAGCGCCGAGGCCTTCCAGGCCTCCGGGACCAGGCTGTTGGTCCAGCCGCCGATGTCGACGAAGATCGCCTGGGTAACGCTGATCGACAGCACTACCAGGAGGGCGTTCATGTTGCCCTCACCGGTTTTGTACATCGAGCCCGATGCGCAACCGCCGGCGAAGGTCATGCCCACGCCGAAGATAAAGCCAGCGACCACTGCATGAAAGCTTGTTGGTGCGGAATGGAAGGTGGAAAGACCCGTCGCGCTAACGAATGCGCCCACCAGACCGAAGAGCGCGATGGCGATCATGATGCCCACCGCCATGCGTGGCACGCCCACGGCGAACAGATCGCGAAACGCCGAGGAAAAACAGAATCGCCCGTACTGCAGGCACATACCGTAGACGAAACCGAACCACATATATACCGACAAATAGATGTAATACTCGTTGTAGGCATAAGTACTGACGCTGATCAGGGCGAGTACCCCCACGATCATGTATGCCCAGAATCGTCGTTTCTCTTCACTCATCTTCAGTCACCTCGCCGATAGCTGTTCATGCTGGTACATAAATGCGTACCAGTGTTTGATGATGGAAAATCTTATCCGACCCAAGAAATTCGCCTGCCAACCGATAGCCTACGAGTCGTTGCGCCACCGCCCACGGCAGTGGCTGATCGCGCGCACTGAGAATCACCGCGACGGGAATAGCATGTGTCACACCGTGTGGCGTCATTGCGTGAAACCTTGCCACGGGAAGATCCCAGGTAAACCGCACCGGCGACATCGCCAATCCGGCGGCATTTGGACGCGGTAACTGACTTAAATCCGAGCGATACACCAAGCGCTTGTGCGTATAGAGATCAAGCAGCGGCACGGAAATCGCCGGGTTAATCGTCGAGCGCAGCGATGGCAGCACCACCACTTCGAGCGATTCGGCGGCGACGGTGTCCAGCACCGTCCCCGCATGTGCCAGATTCACGGCACTGGTCGAATGGAGAAACGGGAGGTATCCGCCCACGGCGACGATGAGTGACGTGGCGACCGCACCGGCCGCGACGAACCGGCGCGTCATGGTCTCACGCAAAATGCCGAGTCCGTAGGCGGCCACGAGTGCGAGCATGGGTAATATGATGATGACGTAGCGTGCTCGCTTGATCTCCAGCGCCAGTACCGTCAACACCAGTAGACCGGGAATGAGCAACCGTGTGTCGCGGCGGGTGATGGCGATCGCGACGGCCGCCAATGCCGCAACAGAGATAAAGGGATGGATCTGGAACAGAAAAGTGGATGCCAGACTTTCCTCCCATCGCCCCAGCGCCGGAATCTGGTAGCTCCACAGCAGCGCCAGCTGACCAGCGACAACATCCGCCTTCCAGGCGATGAACCCCCCGACCAGCATCAACACGCCGAGGGCAACTATTGAGGCGCGCGCCAGCTCTAGCGGTGCACCGGAGCGTGCGCGGTGTAACAATAATGCCGGCAACACCGCGAGCACCAGCCAGGCGGAGTACTTGGTCAGCAACGCCGCCGCCAGCGTCATGATCGCTGCCGCCAACAGCGCCACCCCTCCGCGTTCGATTGCCGCGATCAGCACGGCGACGGCGAGGGTAAAAAAGAACATAGTCGGCACATCGACCAGCGTCAGCGGCAGTTGCGTCCACAGGTACGGCATCGCCAGCAACAGCACGGCGGCCGTCACCCCGGTGGCACGGTCCCAGAGCGCGGCGCCGATGCGGAACGTCAATACCACGGTCCCGGCAAACAACAGCGCGGTCAGTCCCTGAATCGCGATGCGCGTTTCGCCGACAACGCTGAACGCCACACCATAGAGAAACGGAATCAGCGGCAAATCGGTCCATGCCGGAATCTCGTGTCCCCACTGCACGAGGAAAGCCGCGAATCCCTGCTGCTCGAGAAACTTCGCTTGCACAAAATAGCGTGACGCATCGACGATTGTCTCGGGCACACTCCAAGAAAGTACACTCACCGCAAATGCAGTAATTCCTAATATTGCCGCTGCGCCGCGGCCGGTCCATGACACCGCGGCCAGCAGATAGGCAATTGGCAAGGCGAGGATCAAGGCGAGAAGCGGCCACCACAGGTCATGCGAACCGTATACCCATTGCCAGCTCACCAAGCGGTTATCGTCGAAGTGGCGAAACACGAACAGCGCCGCCACCACGGCAAGCGCGACCAGTGAGACGAGTACGGACTGCAGACGTACGGTTTCCGCCGACGATGTGGTGGTAAGCGCCAGCGCTGAACGAATGCCCTGCCACAGGCGGTGATTCCCACAGGCTTCGTTATCCGATAGATGGCAAGTCGCTATTTGTTCCATTGCTGTGTTCCGAACAATCCCTTCACCACGAAATTACCTTGTCGGCGTCAAAGATTTTCTTGAGAACGGAATCGTACGACACATGGGCTTCTGTAAGATCGACCGTTTCCACCTCGTGCTCAAGCGCCTGCATCTCGATCAGCTTCTTCGGCGCTGTCGCTGTGCCATCGATAATTAGGTACAACACTTTCATGGCCATTCTCTTCGCCTTATAACACAACCACCCGATCGGCAGCGTGCTGCATCATGGCGTTGTTAAGCTGACTGCCGCGTACGATACTCGGCGGCAAGCCTTCGGTTTCGATCTTGTGATGGGCAGCGCTGTGCTGACAAAGACTCAGGCGCACACCCTCGATCTCGGCCAGCTTTAAGATGTCGGCGTCGCGTAACAGCCGTGTACCAGCGTCCATGAAAAAAACACTCACCTCATGCCCGAGCGACCGCGCGGCCTGGGCGAGCCCCAGTACATGCTGGCCGTGCCGGTCGCTGTTAACCAGAATCCCGAGTCGGCCCATCCACCGCCCCCTTTGTGGCCATTAATGTCTATGGAAAATAATAGGAATCACGTACATATCTGAATATGATGCAGTTGCATCATGTGATCAATGTGCAGGGATCTATCGGTTATTTCTCTAGAATACTCAGGAATCACGCACATCAATGAATTATGATGCAAATGAATCATGCCTTTAGCGGTGGCGATTCAGTAAGGGAGGACGTGATCGTAGTCGAGCAATTGGCGGGCGATTTCTTCGGTTGTGCAATACTCTGCCTGGGGGTTTTCACGGTGGTTGGAGAAGATCCTTATGCCGGTTTCCTTCATGAGCTCGATGTTCATCAGGTCCTCTTCACTTCCGACGAGGCGACGATCGAGCACGAAAACATCGACTTTGTCATCCATCAGCGTGAGCCCCAGCGCCATGCGCAACGCCTCGCTTTCCCGTTCCCGCACTACCACCGCGATTTTTTTCATTTGCGTCACTGCCCAAGTCCACGATGAAGAAGCCTGAACAGCCGAATACTCCGCCCCCGCCGGTTTGCCCGCGCTGCGGCGCCGCACACGCGCGGCGCCTGGTTTACGGGTTGGTTGAGTACGAGATATTCCTCGAACTCGGCGATGGGGGGCCGGACTTTGAACTCGGTTGGCTGAAAGAACCCAGGCACGATTGGCATTGCGGAACATGTGGCCATGAATGGTCAGTTGCGTGCTAGACGAGATTGTGCCGATAGGCATACGCCACCGTAGACGCCTGACTGTGCACGCCGAGTTTGGACTGAATATGCTGGACGTGGTTGCGCACCGTCACTGGACGAATGTTCAGCAGTTGCGATATCCCCGCCACTTTCAACCCTTCGGCCATTAGCTTCAGGATTTCCTTTTCGCGTACGCTGAGGGTAGACGGGCCGCGGTCAGGGGTGCGGCGATGCGTGCCGATGCTTGGGTTGGGGTCGGCCTCATGTTGCATGATTGCCAGCGGATCGATTGCTTCGTCCCGTCGCAGCAAGTGCACGCAGTACCAGCGTTCCTGGCGCAGGGAGGGAACCAGCACGATGCTCACAGCGAAGCGATGCTCGCGATCCTGCGCGTCACGCACGCACAAGGGAAATGCACCTGGTGCGTTCTCACCAAGGCTCAGGCGGGCGACACAACAACTCCCGCCGCAGAACGGTTGACCCGCAGGGTCATTTCCACGCACCACCTCGCTGCAACGTCGTCCCAGCACGCTCGCCGATGATTGCCCGAGGAGTTGCGCGCAACCCGGGTCCCAAAACACAACACGTTGCTGAGCGTCCACCACAAAGACGCCATCAACGGCGCGAAACAGCAACTCGGCGAGCGTAGACATAGAACGGGATACTCCTTCGTTTGCCTCTTCGGGTCATCCCCCATGCAGCGGGAATGATCAGCCAACCGAATTCTTATCAGATCACGAAGAAACATCTTTTGATATAAATCAATCATTGTGCAGGTTTCTTATCGGCGTCGGGAATTTTTGTCACTGACACACAAAAAATGCTGTCAATGAAGTGTTCGCATCGGTGCGTTTAGTCTATTAGCATTTAATTATTTACTTTTACTTTGGAACCGCGCCCGAGCGTTATCTAAATATTCTTTCCAACAAGTTCAAAAATATTTCAGCGGGAACTCCGTGCGTGTGCTTCCAGACGTCCCGCACAGAGAAACGCGTTTGGTGTTCCTGCTTCATTCCCATGGCGCAGTTGTTGGGATAAAACGCCCACGCCAAGTACAACTCGTAGAGTGTGATAGCCGATGAGACAACAGAGGGTCATTCTCCGCCGAACGTGTTGAGTTCGAGGAGTGCGCCCATCGCCTGAGTTTTCACCCAAGCAGGCTGCATTGCGGTGGGATCAAATCAGGTCGAGATCCTTGAGCTTGCGCGTCAGGGTATTGCGCCCCCAGCCGAGCTTGCGGGCGGCGTCCTGCTTGCGACCGCCGGCGTGCTTGAGCGCCGCCTCAATAAGGATGCGTTCGAAGCTGTCGTTGATGCTCCTGAAAATCTCGTCTTCCCCACGCGCCAGCTGCTGCTCAACGGTGTTCTTGAGCTGGGCCTCCCAGCCTGTTGCTGCGGCGTTCGCGGTGTCAGCCGCGAGCAGCTCGGGCGGCAGGTCTTCGACGCGCACTGTCGGCCCCGGGGCCATGACGGTCAGCCAGCGGCAAGTATTTTCCAACTGTCGCACGTTGCCCGGCCAAGTCAGGCGACTCAGATATTCCTCCGTTGGTGGGGCCAGCTGCTTTGTCTCCACACTGAGTTCGGCAGCAGACTTCTTGAGGAAGAAAGCCGCGAGCACAGGGATATCTTCACGTCGCTCGCGCAGCGGCGGCAGGTGGATGCGGATCACGTTCAGGCGGTGAAACAGGTCTTCGCGGAATATGCCGTTCTTCACGCGATCTTCGAGGTTCTGATTCGTGGCCGCGATAATGCGCACGTTGGTTTCCACCTGATCGTGTCCGCCGACGCGATAGAACTTGCCATCCTGCAGGACGCGTAGCAGACGTGTTTGCAATGCCGGCGGCATGTCGCCGATCTCGTCCAGAAACAGCGTGCCTTGATTGGCCTGTTCGAAACGACCCTTGCGCTGGTGCGTGGCACCGGTGAAGGCGCCCTTCTCGTGACCAAAAAGTTCGGATTCGAGCAGCTCGCTCGGGATCGCGGCAATGTTGATGGCGATGAAGGAGTTCTCCGCGCGCGGGCTGTGGTTG
>DATCZH010000018.1:0-6336 GCA_036526015.1 Sulfuricaulis sp. | reverse complement strand
ACACACTGTTGGTGCTGGGCTTGCTCATCGGCCTGTCGACCATCGGGATCGATTTCTCCAACCTCGCCCTGTTGTTCGGGGCGCTGGGCGTCGGCATCGGTTTCGGCCTGCAGAACATGGTGAGCAATTTTGTCTCCGGGCTCATCATTTTGTTTGAGAAAAGCCTCAAGATCGGCGATTTCGTCGAACTGGAGTCTGGCGTGGTCGGCGAGGTGCGCGAGATCAACATGCGTTCGACCCGCATCATGACCAACGACAACATCGACATCCTGGTGCCGAATTCGGAGTTCGTGAACGGCCGGGTGGTGAACTGGACGCTGGACGAAGCTTTCCGGCGCATCCACGTGCCTTTCGGCGTGGCTTACGGTTCCGACAAAGAGAAAGTCCGGAAGGCGGTGCTCGAGTCCGCCGAGCGCGTGCCTTACACCCTGCGGGGGGTCAATGGGCGCGAACCGCAGGTGTGGTTCGTCAAGTTTGGAGATTCCAGCCTGGATTTCGAGTTGGTGGTCTGGCTCACCCCGGAAGCGGTGAAGCGCCCGTCGCGGGTGCAAGCGGAGTATCTCTGGGAGATACATTCATCGCTGGCCGAGCACCAGCTCGAAGTGCCGTTTCCACAGCGCGATGTGCACTTTCGCAGCGTGTTTGGACTGAAAGATGAACTGGCGCGGCGTTGGCTGGATCAGTCGCGCCCCGGACCCACTCCCCGAAAACCGGCATGAGCAAATCTTCCGGGTTCAAACGCCGCTTTGCTTGCACCGGCTGCGGCGAGTGCTGCACCGGCCGCGGCAGCTATGTCATCGAAATCAGCCGCACCGAGCAACGCCACCTCCAGCGCTTCCTTGGCATCACCTGGGCTTGGCTGCGCCGCCACTACGTGTTCCGCTTTGATGATGAAACCGAACGCATTCGCATGCACCCCAATGGAGACTGCGTATTTCTCGATCAGGACCGGCGTTGCCGAATCTACGCGGTTCGTCCCCGACAATGCCGCACCTATCCAATCTGGCCAGAGCTCGCGAGCTGGAGGGCCTGGCACGCGGAAGCGCGACGCTGCGAGGGCATCGGGCAAGGCCCGGTCATCCCGCTGGTGCGGATGGATCAGGGGCGGAAATCGCGGTAGGGGTGGGTGGCACGAAAGATAATCGGCCCTTGCCGAGCGCGGGAGCGGGAAATTCAGTTTACCGGGTGAGGCAGGCTGCGCTTGCTGTCCAGCCACTTGAGCAAAGGTTCCCACTGCTCGATGTCGTGTGTCACCTGTGAATGGTTGAGGTCAAATATCCCCAAGCCGCGCGCATCGGCCACCAGGTAATTCTGGCTCTCGCGCAGCGTGGTCACGAATGGAATTTTAAGGCGCGTGAGAAACCGCTCGAGATTGTGATAGATCTGGGTGTTGAGCGTGGAGTAATTGATGTTCATGCTGTTCAGCACGCTCTCCATGGAGTTCTGTATGGTGCTGTTTTCGCGCACGCGGTTGGCGACCACCGCCACCCGGGTCTCGTCCCGCACAATTTTCCCTACCAGCAGCATTTCATGAATAAAATGTGCCGCCGCACGAATGTCGGTGGGAGAAGGCAGCACTGGAATGATGACGGTCTGGGCACGGCGCACCAGCGCCGTGAGATTCGGGCCGTGCGTACCGGCGGGCACGTCCATGATGACGTAATCGGTGGTGCGCGGCACTCTCACCGAATCGCGCCATCCGGCGATGCCGCGGATCGGCGGGCGGTCTTGCGGGCGCGCCTCGAGCCACTCCATGCTCGATCCCTGTGGGTCAAAATCAGCGATCACCACCGCCTTTCCCTGCGAAGCGTAATAGCTCGCGAGGTTGGTCGTAAGCGTGCTCTTCCCGCAGCCGCCCTTGGCGTTAAGCAGCATGATCTTGCGCATGGTCGCTCCTTGTGGGGGGTGGCAGATTTTCCGGGAGGGAACAGCAAACCGGATCGGTCGGGAAACCGTTATCTACGGACCGAATTGAAAGTCGCGCGATAATGTAGCCCTGCTTCGCTCGTCTTGTCATATGAGCAAATTGTGTTTTTTTGCGCTCATGGTTTTTTCATCCACGAGACCGCTGGTGCGGCATCCCCGCCGCACTTCTCCGGCTCGTGGGCCTGTAAAGTTTATTCCAGCGCGATGGAAACCTCTACCGTAGGTGACTGCCAGGACCGTGTTCGATCAGTCGTCGCCTGACGGGTTTCCCGGATTCGGCGGCTTTCCAGAAGGATGCTTAGGAGATTCGTCCTCGTCCCTCAGTATCCGGTGTGCCGGACCCTCCAGGTCATCGAACTGCCCGGAACGAATGGACCAAAGGAAGGCCCAGGCGATCACGCCGGCAATGAGAACGGCGAGCGGAATCAACAGATAGAGTATTTCCATGATTCAGCCCTGCGCCCCCGCCTCGCTAAAGGACGGTTTCGGGATTGTGCCTTGGCTCAAGCGCAGCGCATTGGCCACGACCAGCAGTGAACTGGCCGACATCCCGAGCGCTGCCATCCACGGGCTGAGGAATCCCGCCGCGGCGACGGGGATGGCAATGAGATTGTATGCCAGAGCCCAAGCCAGATTCTGGCGGATGATGCCGAGAGTGCGCCGTGCCACTGCCAGGCCGTCGGCCAGAGGCGACAAGTTCTGCGACAGCAGGATCATGTCAGCGCTGGCGGCGGCGACTGCCGTGGCTCCCCCCATGGCGATGGAAACCGGTGCCGCGGCCAGTACCGGGGCGTCGTTCACGCCATCGCCGATCATGGCCACGACGGCACCCTGTTGTTCCATTTCCTTAAGGTGCGCGAGTTTATCCGCCGGCTTCAAGTCCCAGGCCAGTTCGCGGATGTTCAGGGCGCTCGCCACCCGGCGCGCGGCCTTTTCGTGATCACCGGTGAGTAGCCTGACGGACTTTCCTTGGCGTTGGAGTTCGGAGATCAGTTCGCACGCCCCGGGCCGCAGTTCATCGTTGAACAGAAAGGCGGCGTGCAGCTTGTCACGTCCAGCAAGCAATACCAGCGTATCGCCTTGGCGCCGAAGTTCCTCCAGCCGTTTGCTATGGGCGATGTGACCGGTCTGCTCTGCGATGTAAGCCGGTGAACCGAGAAAATAAAAATCATTACTTATCTTCCCGCGAATACCGGCACCGGGTGTATTCATAACCTCGGTAGCACCCGGGGCATCCGGTGTTGCCGCTGCCATCAATGCCCGGGCAATGGGATGTTCCGATTGACGTTCAAGGGCGCCGGCGAGATCGATACATTCTGTGCTTTCCAGAACGGAAAATGTTTCTGTTCTGACTAACTGCAACCGTCCGCGCGTGAGCGTGCCGGTTTTATCGAAGACAAAATGGGTGGCACGCGCGAAGGTCTCGAGTGCATGCCCACGCGTAACCAGTAGGCCCAGGCGCGTAAGCCGGCCGGTGGCGGTAGTGATGGCTGCGGGGGTCGCGAGCGACAGCGCGCAAGGGCAGGTCACCACCAACACGGCGATGGTGGCGGGCAGCCACAAGGCGGTATCGTGTTGCCACCAGTAAAGCGCCACCAGGCCTGCCAGCAACAGTACGCCAGCAACGAACCACGCGGCGAGTCGATCCGCCAATTGCGCCATACGCGGTTTTTCTGCGCTGGCGCGGTCCAGCAGCCGCAGGATCGAGGACAGTATCGTGTCCGGTCCGGTTTTCTCGACACGCGCGGTCAGCGGACTTTCAATGTTGAGGGAACCGCCAACCAGATTTGCCCCTGACGTCTTTGTGACGGGTTGATGTTCGCCAGTCAGCAGTGACTCATCGACAGTGGAGTGGCCTTCCAGTACCACGGCATCTGCCGGCACGGGGTCACCGGGTCGGATGCGCACGCAGTCACCGGCTTGCAGCTCGGCCACGGAGACTGTTTCCTCGTGCAAGGCATCTGCGCCGGGAGTCAGTCGTGTGGCCGCGGCCGGTGCCGCCTGCACCAGCGCTTCCGAGGCCTCGGTGGCGCGCTTGTGTGCCGCCAGCTCGAAATAGCGGGCGCTTAGCAAAAAAAACGCAAACATGCATACCGAGTCGTAGTAAATCGTGCCCGTTCCCGTCATGGTGGTCCACAAGCTCGCCAGGAACGCCACCGTGATACCGAGCGACACCGGCACGTCCATGCCGGTGCGAAAATGTTTCAGATCGCGCCACGCCGATTGGAAAAAAGGTTGTGCGGAATAGAACAGGACCGGCAATGTCAGCAGCCCACTCACCCAGTAAAAAAATCGTCGATACCCGTCCTCTACGCCTGACCAGTCGCCTACGTACAGCGCCACCGAGAGCGTCATCACCTGCATGCCGAAAACACCAGCTACCCCAACGCGACGCAGCAGATGACGGCGGTAGTGCTCCAATTGCTGCTGGTAGCGCCCCGGGTCAAATGGGTGCGCGCGGTAGCCGATGCGGCTGATGGCCTGCAATATGTCACTTAAATGAATGCGGCGTTCATCCCAACGTATGCGCGCGCGATGGGTCGCATAGTTAATGTGCGCCGACAGGATACCGGGCAGCTTGACGAGGTGACGTTCATTCAGCCACACGCAGGCGGGACAGGTAATGCCCTCGAGAATCAGCGCCGCCTCGCGCTCGTGCTCGCCCTGAGATTGGACAAAACTTTCCTGCACCGCCGGCAAATCGTACACCGCGGTCTGGCGCAGGAACTCCGGCACGATTTCGCGCGCCGTGGGCGCCTCCGCGGTGCGGAATTTGTAATAGTCGCTTAGACCCCCGTCGACGATGGTCTGTGCCACGGCGGCACAACCGTGGCAACACATGGGCTGACGGATATCA
This sequence comes from Sulfuricaulis sp., assembly GCA_036526015.1. GTDB lineage: Bacteria > Pseudomonadota > Gammaproteobacteria > Acidiferrobacterales > Sulfurifustaceae > Sulfuricaulis. The sequence goes on along the minus strand of DATCZH010000018.1, from coordinate 1,553 downwards.
TCAATGTCGACAGCGATATCCGATTCCGGCGGCACCGGCAGTCCACAATGAAAACACTTGGCCGTGGGATCGTGTTTGGCGGATGTCGAGAGTATCGCGGGCGTGGACATAAGTGGTCGGCGAAATGCCTGATAGGGCAAGCGCCATTTTATATGATTCACGCCACCGCGCGATGCCTGCGCCCATGATTGCGGTACACGGCCAGCCGGACCGGAAGTGATTTCGCTATAATTTTTTTGTTTAGCACCAGAGTGGGCCATTCGCGCGGGATCTCGTCGTTGACGATCGCGGTGGATTGCAGGAAACTTGGTTACGCCGATTCACGAGGGTTTTCGGGAGCGAAGCATGGTTCTAAGTCATGTGTGGGGTTTGTTGGCGTATCCGGAGAAGGAATGGAAAACCATCCGGAATGAAAGCTGCACGATTGGCAAGTGTTACTGCTCCCATGTCTTACTGTTGGCGGCCATCCCGCCGATCGCCGGTTATATCGGAACCACCCAGGTTGGCTGGCAGGTGGTTTCGCGCGAAGTACACAAACTGACAGCGGAGAGCGGGCTGTGGATCGCAGTCCTGTCTTATCTCACCATCCTGGTGGCGGTGTTCACTATTGGCAAACTGATCCACTGGATGGGCCAGACTTACGGCGCTAAGCAGTCACTGTCGCAGTGCATCGCGCTCGCGGCGTACACCGCCACCCCGCTGTTTCTCTCTGGCATCATGCTTCTCTACCCGATGCTGTGGTTGAATCTATTGCTCGGCCTGCCGGTACTGGCTTACACCGTGTACCTGCTTTACACCGGGGTGCCGATCATCATGGACATCCCCCGGGAACGGGGTTTTCTCTTTTCCACCGCGGTGCTGGCCGTGGGGCTGGTGACGCTGGTCGCGGTGCTGGCGGCGACCGTTATTCTCTGGGATATCGGCGTCGGCCCGGTCTTCGCCGGCTGAGCGCTGTCAGGCTTGATTTGCATCAACGAGTTATCGGTGGCGGATATAGTATTTTCCTCCCTGGGCCGATTCTATACGGCGACGCGACTGAAAATAGTCAAGGATCGCTTTTTAACCAGACTTACTGACTGATCAGCGGGAGAATCATGGCACCCGGAAGAAGTAGCACGGGGAGGCACCGAGCAGTGGCACAAGGATGCGCCGCTTACGGAGCCAAGGACGCCACACGGAGCGGATGATGCAGCAAACCTACAATTACAAAGTAGTCCGGCAATTCTCCATCATGACCGTGGTCTGGGGCATCGTTGGCATGCTGGTGGGCGTTTTTATCGCCGCGCAGATGGCCTGGCCGGCGCTCAATTTCGACATTCCCTGGCTCACTTTCGGCCGCCTGCGTGCGCTGCACACCAATGCCGTGGTCTTCGCCTTCGGCGGCTGCGCGCTGTTCGCGACGTCTTACTACGTCGTGCAGCGTACTAGTCATGTGTGCCTGTTCAGCGACGGGCTGGCGGCCTTCACCTTCTGGGGCTGGCAGGCGGTCATCGTGGCCGCGGCCGTGACATTGCCCCTGGGGATCACCACCACCAAGGAATACGCCGAGCTTG
>DATCZH010000017.1:0-9092 GCA_036526015.1 Sulfuricaulis sp. | reverse complement strand
CCGGAAACCGGGATCAAAGGCCAGCAGACCGTTGCGTGCATACAGCGTCTGGATATCCACGGCGCTGGGCCCCAGTGTGCCGTTCAGCACCGGCAGGCTGTTCTCGTTACTCTCTTCCGAAATTACCGCGTTGACGTATTTTGTTCCCATGTCAGGCCCGTCTTATCTGTCGAATGTGTAAGGATTGAACATATCTCAGTCACTGTCCAGCCCTGTTATGTCAGGGTCGTTCATGCACCCATTTAAGCACCGCTTCCTGTACCCGTTCTCCGGCAGGTGAATCTGCCATGGGGTGATTATGCAGGCACACGACCACCACTCGCCGGCCAGCGCGATCAAGGACGTAACCGCCCACGCTGCGTACATCGCGGAGACTGCCGGTTTTGAGATGCATCTGGCCTTCGAATTCGGCATCGCTAAAGCGCCGGCGCAATGTCCCGTCCATGGCAGCAACCGCCAGGGAAGAAATATATTCCGGCATGTAGGGGCTGTGCCACCCGGCCAGCAGCACCTGGGCCAAATGACGCGCGGTAATGGTTTCCGTGCGCGAAAGGCCTGCGCCGTTTTCCAGCACCAGTTCGGGAAAAATCAGATTGCGGCGCTTCAACCATTCGCGTACCGCCTGGATTCCCTTCTCCGTTGTTCCCGGCGCGCCGGCCTGCTCGGCCCCCAACGTGAGCAGCATTTGCCGGGCCATGACGTTGTTGCTGAATTTATTGACGGAACGGATGATGTCTCCCAGCGGCGGCGACCAGGCGGTGTAATACAGGCTGGCTCCAGCCGGAACTGTCCTCTCGCGTACACCGCCCTGAAACCGTCCGCCCAGTTGCGTCCACAGGGTGCGGAACAGGCCAAGAATATATGGCGCGGGTTCCGAAACAACGCGGAACAATTCGTGGCTGCCGCAGTCTGCGTCATAGCGTCCGCTGAAGACCACCCATGTGCTGTCCGCCTCATGGCGCAACTTCAAGCCGAGGGCTCGCGCCCAGCCACGACACGGGGCATCGGTCAACGCCACCCGATTTTCCACTTCAACATTGGCTGGCAATGGATCGGCCACGATTAGCACGCGCTTCGCCCGGGGCTCCGGGATGAAGCGGAAATTCACCGCCTGGAAATTCACCAGCAATGCCGCCGGCAAAACGTTGTAGGCGCGCAACGGCTGGTTGTCGAAATCGGCGGGATCGCCCATTTCCCGCTCGAAATGGCCCTGGTCCAGGATCAGGTTGCCGTCAATGGTTTCGAGCCCCTCGGCGCGCAAGGCACGCAAGAAACGCCAGAAATGCTCTATGACGAGATAGGGATCACCGTAACCTTTTATATATAGATCTCCAGCAAGACGTCCATCCCGCACCGGTTCCGTAACATACGCTTCCGTTTTCCAACGCCAGGCCGGGCCCAGTTCCTCGAGCGCCGCCAATGTCGTGAGCAATTTGATCGTCGAGGCGGGAAGTCGCGGGACATCGGCCGAGATGGCGAGCGCGGGATTTGTTTCGCCAATTTCATGCACGTAGAGACTGAAACCGCGGGTCGGGAATCCGTTGTCCCGGAGTACAGCCGCCACCGGCGCCGGGAGTGAATCAGCGCCCGGTGTCGCACTGTAAGCCACCGGCAACCAAATTAGGCCCAGGAAGAGAATCGTCATCGGCTTCATCGCGGCGGCATGACAACACGATTTTCTGAATCAGTCAAAAAAACCTCGGGGAAAACTATTGCCTTCTTTCCGTAAATGGCCGACGCTATTCCTAGAATAAACGGCATGTCACGGAATACTTCCAAGATTCTCATCCTGGGCCATGGCGAGATCGGCCGGGCGATGGAATATCTGCTGCAAAGCCGCCACACGCTCACGATCTGGGAGCGCCATCCCAAGGCCACCCCGCCCATTGATCTTGAGTCGGCCACAGGCCAGCAGGATGTCATCTTCTTCTGCCTCCCGGCCAGCCCGCACTTTGATCTGGCCACACGGCTGCGAAAGCACCTCCGCCAGGACTGCCTGTGCATCAGCATCGCCAAGGGGCTCGACGACCAGGGCCGGACGGCGGCACAAGCCCTGGTCCAGGCGCTTGGCCCGCGGGCCCTGATCGCCGTGCTCTACGGCCCGATGATCTCGGAGGAAATACGCGCTGGGCGCGTGGCCTTCGCCCAGGCGGGGACCGCCCAGACCGGGACGTATGCTAGGCTGCTTGAAGTATTTTCTGGCTCCCCCCTTTACCTGGAACACACCACTGACATCGAGGGCATTTCCTGGTCGGCGGTCCTGAAAAACGTTTATGCCATCCTGTTTGGCGTAGCCGATGAGCTAGGACTGGGCGACAACATGCGGGGATATCTAGCCGCGGAAACCATGGCCGAGATGGAGCGGATCGTCATCGGCCTCGGCGGATCGGCGGGAGTGGTGCAGCGGCTCGCCGGGCTTGGCGACCTGATCACCACCGTCACCAGCAAAGGTTCCCACCATCACGAACTCGGCCGGAGGCTGGTACGGGGTGAATTCGGCTCGCTTCATGGAGAAGGCGTACACACTTGGAAGATGATTCACACCTATCGGCTGTTCGACCCGCACCACCATCCCCTATTCGATCTCGTCGGCAAGCTCCTCGCCGAACCAGCCGCGGCAAAGTCTCTGATGAAAAACTTTCTCAGCAAGACAAAGGGTGCATAAATTTTTCTGAAACTTATCTTTCAAAGCGTACTGAATTAAGGGTAAAATGCCCGCCCAGTTATGACATTTCCAAACATGCTCCTCCGGAATTGCCTGAACTGAACCCGCCACAGAAAGCAGCGGTACAGTACGTCAATGGCCCCCTGCTGGTGTTGGCCGGCGCGGGCAGCGGCAAGACCTCCGTTATCACTCAGAAGATCGCCTGGCTGATCCGCGATTACGGGATCGCACCGCGCCATATCGTCGCCGTCACCTTCTCCAACAAGGCGGCGCGCAAGATGAAGGCGCGCGTGGCCGATCTCCAGAACGGCGATCATTGCAAAGACCTGCTCATTTCCACTTTTCACACGCTCGGACTGAATATTCTGCGTGATCATCTGGAAATGATTGATTACCGTTCGGGTTTCTCGCTCTATGACAGCGAAGACAGCCAGGCCTTGCTCGCCAAGCTGCTGCGCGGCCAGCACACTGGCAAGAGCATCCCCGTCGAGGCCGTGCACCAGCAGATCTCGCTCTGGAAAAACGGCCTGGTGTCCCCCGCCGAAGCGCCGCTGGCCGCCGGCGGTGAATCCATCCAGGATGTCGCGGCGCGGATTTATGGCGAATACGAGCGCTATCTCCAGGCCTACAATGCCATGGACCTTGACGACCTGATCCTCAAAGCCGTCCGGTTGCTCCAGGAAAATACGGAGATTCTGGAGAAATGGTGCGAACACGTACGCTACCTGCTGGTGGAGGAATTCCAGGAGACAACGCTTTCCCAGTACGAACTGGTGAGACTGCTGGCCGCGCATCGCGGCGCACTGACGGTGGTGGGCGATGACGACCAGTCCATCTACACCTCGCGCGGTGCGCGCCCCGAGAACCTTAAGCAGCTGCAACAGGATTTTCCACAGATCAAGGTCATCAAGCTCGAGCAGAATTTTCGTTCGAGCGGAAGAATCCTGAAGGCTGCCAACGCCTTGATAGCCAACAACCCGCACATTTTCGAGAAGGCCCTGTGGTGTGACCGAGACTACGGCGAGCCGCTGCGCGTGCTGCGCTCGCGCAGCGACGAGCACGAGGCCGAACGGGTCATTTCCGATTTGCTATACCATAAGTTCAAGCACAATACCGACTTCCGGGATTACGCCATTCTGTATCGGGAGAACAGCCAGTCACGCGTGCTCGAACGCGTGATGTGTGAGCGGCGCATCCCGTATTTCCTGAGCGGTGGAATGTCGTTCTTCGACAAGACTGAGATCAAGGACGTCATGGCGTACCTGCGTCTGCTGTGCAATCCGGTCGATGACAATGCCTTCCTGCGCGTCATCAACACGCCGCGACGTGAAATCGGCCCGGCCACGCTGGATCTGCTCACTGCGCACGCTGCCGAACTGCATACGAGTCTGCTGCAGGCGTCCATGGACCCCGGAATCGACCGGCGGCTTACGGCGCGCCAGGAAACGACTCTACGCGGCTTTACGCATTGGCTGATGGAAATGATCAACAAATCAGATGACGACGAGCCGGCCAGACTCGTATGCGACATGCTGGCCGATCTGGATTACGAGGACTGGCTCAAGGACACCTGCAACGATCACAAAATTGCGCAACGGCGCATGGAAAACGTGCTGGAGCTGGTGGCCTGGATCCAGCGGCTGGCGCGACAAGAGGAGGAAAGGACGCTCAGCGACCTGGTTGCGCAGCTAACCCTCTCGGGCATCCTGGACAAAGACGGAGAGGAAAATCCCGGTGATTACGTGTCGCTCATGACGGTGCACGCCGCCAAGGGGCTCGAATTTCCGCACGTGTTTCTGATCGGTATGGAGGAAGGCCTGCTGCCACCTCTTCAGAGCCTGGAGGAATCCGCTATCGCGGAAGAACGGAGACTCGCCTACGTGGCCATGACGCGCGCGCGCCAGACGTTAACATTCTCCTTTTCCGATCGTCGCAAGCGTGGCGGAGAAGTGATCAACGGCAAGCCAAGCCGATTCCTCCAGGAAATACCCCCCGACGATCTGAAGTGGGAGGATCCCGACCGGGAACCGGACCCTCAGGCCATGCTCGGCCGCGCTGACGTCTATCTCGCCAACCTGAGGAATATGCAGGGCAATAGTCAGTAGCGGACTTCAGTCTTGTCTGGCAAGGAATCTCTTTCCCCGCGTCTTACCGGCCTCGCCGGTAGAAAACCCCTCACCGATTCGCTATCCTTTTGGAAATTGAATATTTCAGGCGGCTCCTTTCAGGAAGAGAGGCACAAAGGCAGGATGCCTTCTTCTGAAGACGGACACCATGAGCAAACGGAAAAAAGAAAGGGCTCTGCAGCGCGAACTGGCACAGGATTTTTCAGGGGTAAACCTGTCGTCGGATGGCTTTCACACGTTTTACACCAAATTCATCAACCTGCGCTTTCCAGTCAAGATCGAGTACATCCTGGAATTGCGCTATCTGATCAACCATACCGTCGATCGCTATAAAGAGCCGGCAGCCACGCCGAATTACCGCCAGTTTCGTGAAAGCCTTCGGTCGGCACTCGATTCTTTCGGCATTGAGAATCAGCGCCATAGCGAGCGTATGCTCAAGGTATTGAGCATGTTCCGCGATACTCATTACATGCACTCCATCGCCTCACGCGATGCGGAACGCCGGGTACGCGATGCGATGTATAAAACTCGTGACAATTATGCGAAATCGGTCCGCAAAGGGCTTGTTTTTATCTTCGCCGGTGTTAGTTTCATTGTCCTCTGGCTTGCCCTGCCGGGAGCTCATCTGGCCATCAAACTTCTGCCGGCATTGTTCGCCTGGCTCGCCTTGGCCCAATTCCACAAGCTGCCGAAGCTGGACAAGGTGCATGAAAGGCTCACGCTCGAAGTCAACGACGTGCTCCGTCGGCGCGTCAATTCTCTCAACTGGAAAACTCTGATTCACAAGCTCGCCCTCGTCCTTGGCTATAAACGCGTTCCAGGGGTGGAGGTATTTCACGTGGATATCGATCAGGAGAAGATTGATCGCTCGGCGTATCATTAAGTTTTCGTCATCCCCGCAATAAGCTTGCGAGAATCACGCGCCTGGCGCGCGATTCCCTACCCTCTCGGATGATGCTGTTCATGGAGTGTTTTCAAACGTGCCTGCGCGACATGGGTATAAATCTGCGTGGTAGAAAGATCGGCGTGACCGAGAAGCATTTGGACAACTCTTAAATCAGCGCCGTGGTTGAGTAGATGTGTAGCGAAAGCGTGGCGCAAAGTATGCGGGGAGAGTTTGCTCTGGATGCCGGCTCTGCGCGTGTGAGTCTTGAGATTGTGCCAGTAAGCCTGTCGGGTCATGGGGCCACCGCGGGCGGTCGCGAACAACGCCTCGGTTGAGCGCCGGCGCACCAGATATGCCCGGCCTTCGGATAGATAGCGGCTGATCCATTCCACCGCTTCTTCTCCCAGCGGCACCAGCCGTTCCTTGTTGCCCTTGCCGATGACACGTACCACCCCCTGCGTGAGATTCACCTGCGACAGCGTCAATCCCACCAATTCTGATACGCGCAGGCCGGTGGCATAGAGCGTCTCCAGCATGGCACGGTCACGCAGGCCGAGCGGTTTGGTGACATCCGGTGATTCCAGCAGTTTTTCCACCTGCTCTTCCGTCAGCGACTTGGGCAAGGGGCGGCCGAGCTTGGGCGAATCAATCAGTGCGGTGGGATCTGTTTTTATTTTTTCCTCGCGCACGAGGTAGCCGTAAAACCGCCGCAGACTGGACAGCAAGCGTGCCGTGGTGCGTGGACGCGCGCCCTGGCGCACACTGCTCGAAAGATATTCTAGAAGATCTGCGCGTGTTGCAGAGCCCAGCGCGATACCGCGTTGGGTAACCCAGCGATCCAGCCCTTCCAGGTCGCGCCGGTAGGCTTCGAGCGTGTTGGCGCTCAGGCCTTCCTGCAACCACAGGGCATCGCAAAAGCGTTCGATGAGATCCTTACTGCCCTCGCTCATGCTGAAGGAGCCAGTGCTTGCGGTTCAGCGACAGGCCCGAACGTTTCCCCATGAAACCGCCTAGGCCGTTCGCGGCCACCACACGATGACAGGGAACGACGATGGGAACGGGATTGGCACGGCAGGCATTGCCCACGGCGCGTGCTGAGGTATTAAGCCGGTGCGCGAGGTTGCCATAACTGAGCGTCCGACCCGCGGGAATGCGGCGCAGCGCGCGCCACACTTTTTTCTGGAATGGCGTGCCCGCAAGCTTGACAGGCAGATGAAAGGATTGTTGCGGGTTGGTGAAATAGGAACGCAGTTGCCGACACGCACGGCGGGCCATGTCCGAGTGCGGGGCATGCAGGGCGGCGGACTTGCCCAGAAAATTCATGTCCACCAGCGCGCCATCCCGCACCACGATCCCGATCCGGCCAACGGGCGTTGTTACCACTGCGTCGTATTTTCTGGTTTTGGATACTTTCCGGCTCCGCATGGTGTCATTATCCACGGACCGGCTGGGCGTTGCCAGCCGAATAAAAAGGGCGGGTGTCTCACGACACCCGCCCTTGTTTCTGGCCGCAAAAAAAATCGGGTCAGACTTTTTCGCGAATACGGGCCGCTTTGCCGGCCAAGTCACGAAGATAATAAAGCTTCGCTCGTCGCACGTCGCCCTTCCGCTTGACCTCGATCTTGGCGATGGCCGAACTGTACAGCGGGAACACGCGTTCTACGCCTTCACCATAGGAATTCTTGCGCACCGTGAATGAGGAATTGAAACCGCTGTTGCGACGCGCGATAACCATGCCCTCGAAGGCCTGGAGACGTTCGCGCTCGCCTTCCTTCACTTTCACGTGGACGGCCACCGTGTCACCCGGGGCAAACTTCGGCACCTTCTTATCTGCCATCATCCGCGTTTCCAGTTCCTGCATTATCTTGCTCATTTCTCGACTCCTGACTCTTTCTTAAGATATTCCTGCCGGAATTGTTCCAGCAGCTGTTTCTGCTCGCTGTTCAGCGTCAAATTTTCCAGCAAATCCGGTCGCAACAACCACGTTCGCCCCAATGACCGCTTGAGCCGCCAACGGCGAATCTTTTCGTGGTCACCCGACAGCAGCACTTCCGGCACTTTCCGCCCGGCATACACTTCCGGTCGCGTGTAGTGCTCGCAATCCAGCAGGCCCTCGACAAAGGAGTCCTGCTGCGCTGAATCCTCATCGCCCAGGGCACCGGGTAGCTGGCGCGTCACGGCGTCGATCAACACCATCGCCGGCAGCTCACCGCCGGAGAGGACGTAATCGCCGATCGACCATTCCTCGTCCACTTCCGTCTCGAGCAGGCGCTCGTCGATGCCTTCGTAACGTCCGGCAAGCAGGATCATCCCTTCCCGCTTCGACAATTCGAGCACAGCGGCATGATTCAGCCGTCGGCCCTGCGGCGACAGGTACATCACCTTTGCCTTAATATCTTGTTCCAGTCTGGCCGCCTGGATTGCGCGTGCCAGCGGCTCGATCATCATCACCATGCCCGGGCCACCGCCATAAGGCCGGTCGTCCACGGTGCGGTGCCGGTCTTCTGTGTAATCCCGCGGATTCCATACCCGCAGCCGGAGCAATCCGCTCTTGACCGCCCGGCCGGTGATTCCGTGAGCACTCACGGCCTCGAACATGGGCGGAAATAGACTTATTACATCAATACGCATGGGCTAGAAGTCCGCGTCCCATTCCACCCGGATCCGTCCCGCTTCCAAGTCGACTTCGCGGATGACATTCGACGTTACTGGCAACCAGCGCTCCTTGCCATTACGCACCACCAGTACGTCGTTTGCGCCGGTTTCGAGCAGGTGGTCGACTGTCCCGAGACGTTGTCCCGCGAGATTGACCACTTCCAGCCCCACAAGTTGCGCCCAGTAATACTCGCCCTTGGAAAGTGGCGGTAACTGCGAAAATCTTATGGCGATATCCGAGCCGATCAACTGGCTCGCCTGCTCGCGGTCATCCACGCCCGCGAGCTTTACCACCACGCCCTTGCCCTGTGTCCGCCCTTCCTCGACTTCGAACTCGCGCCAGTCTCCGCCGGTTTCCACAAGCCAGGGCGAAAATTCGACGATCGCTTCGCGCGGACGGGCATGGGAGAAAACCTTGACCCAGCCCTGTATGCCAAAGAGACCGGTGATCCGGCCGAAATGCACCAAGCCGTCAGGGCGTGACGGGTTGGACATGACGAGTCAGGATTTGGTAGCCCGCTTCAGCAATTCCGCCACACGGTCCGACGGCTTGGCGCCTTTGCTCAACCAGTACTGCACGCGTTCCAAGTTCACCTGCAGCTTGGTTTCCTTTTCGGTCGCCAGTGGATTGTAAAATCCGATACGCTCGATATTGTTTCCGTTCAGTGCGCGGCGCCGGTCGGCGACAATGATGCGGTAGTAGGGCCGCTTGTTCGCGCCGCCACGGGCCAGACGTATGGTTACCATTAAGATTTACCTC
>DATCZH010000016.1:0-4515 GCA_036526015.1 Sulfuricaulis sp. | reverse complement strand
ACCACCACCGGGACCCAGTTAGGGTTGTCGCTGCTCGCGCGCCGACGCGCGGACGTGTGTGCCATGCACTGGGGTCCGGCCAGCGAGAGCGGACATCGCCATCTCGCGGTCATACGCCAATTTCCCCAACAGCGCGACTGGATCGTAGAGCGCGCCTTTTACCGTCAGCAAGGTTTGATCATGGCGCCCGGTGTGCGCCCGGTCGACGGCGATCTGGCACCGCTTTTCGCTGGTGGAATGCGCTGGGTCATGCGCCAGGAAGGTGCCGGGTCTCAACGTTTCCTGCGTGAAACGTTGGCGCGTCAGGGCGTCGACCCCTCGGCGCTGCGCGTGACGGCGCGTGCTCATTCGGAACGTGAAGCGGCTGCCCTCATCGCGATGGATCAGGCCGATGTGGGTCCCGGGGCATGTTCCGCCGCCGCCGAATTCAGCCTTGAATTCCTGCCGATCGGTTGGGAGGCTTACGACCTGGTTCTACGCCGCGGGGTTTACTTCCGTACGCTGTTCCAAAAACTACGTGACCAGCTGAGCGGCAGCGAGTGCCAACGTTGGGCGCAATTGCTCGGCGGCTACGACTTCAGCGACAGCGGCAAACTGATCGGAAACGCCTGACCTTCAGCCAAGCGCGATATCGCCGTCCACGCGATGCGTGAGGTTAAGCGCTGGCATCGACAATGTCACCTGCACCGGCAGTGTTTCATCCCCCCGGAGCTTTCCTGCCGCGCGTGCTGAGCGAATCGCCTGCTCAATTTCGTGCTGTGACGTGATGCCGACTTTTTTAAGGTATTTCCGGATCTCTATATTTAGTTTTTCTTCATTTATCGTCATTTCATCCATAATGAACCTCCTTATCTGATGCCGTCGCGGTGCTGATACGGCCATTGGCCGCGCTCGCCATCGTCTTGTCGACCGGTACCGGATGGCGTAACAGCGTCACCCGAAACACGCTGCCTTGTCCAAGGCGAGACTCCACGGTGATATATCCGCCGTACCGGCTCACCAGGCCGTAGCTCACCGATAAACCCAATCCGATCCCCCGCCGCGGATCGGTGGTGAAGAATGGATCGAAAATCCGCTTGAGCTTGTCCGTCGCAATGCCGGGGCCGTCGTCGAGCACGCTAATCGTAACGCCGCCGTTCTCGGAATCCATCGTAGTGATTTCGATTGCGCCGCCGTCGAGCACGGCATTGGCTGCATTCATAATCAGGTTGATCAATACCTGTTCCAGGTCGAAGACATTGATGCCAACGACTTGGTGCGCCTGGAGCCGGGTCGACATTTTTATTGATTTGGCTTTCAGTATATGCGCCACCAGCGGCAACACGTCGTGCACCACGAGATTGACATCCACGTCTTTGATCGGGCATTCCGCCGGAGTGGTGCGCGCGAATTGGAGCAAACTGGTTACGATATGGCGGATGCGCTCGACTTGCTGTGTGATGAGCTCGATTTCGCGCGCCACGGGTTGCGACCCTTCACCCAGCTCGGCCGCCAACACTTCCAGGTTCCCGAGGATGACGGCCGCGGGGTTGTTGATTTCATGTGCCACGCCGGCCGCCATCTGGCCGAGCGCCGACAGTCTTTCCGCAAACACGAGTTGCTCCCGCGTCTGCGCCAGCTGTTTCACCGTTGCCTGCAACTCGGTGTTCTTTTGGGACAGCTGCCAGGTGCGCGCCGCCACTTTGACCTCGAGCGCCAGCGCGGCGCGGCGTATTTCACGGTTACGTTGCTGCAGCAGGTCAAGCAAGGCATCGAATTGGCGCGCGAGCTCGCCGATTTCGTCTTGAGATCCGACCGGCCCGATGCGCCGCTCCTCACCGGCCTGAGTCGCACGTACGACCGCCGTCATGCGCTCGATCGGCCCGAAGATGGTGCGCACCCCGCGCACTGCAACCCACGCCGCGGCCGCCGTGGCGACGAGAAACAGAGCCAGCAGTATTGCCGCCGCACGATAATGTGCGGCGCGAAATGCCATTTCACGGAAACCAACGTGCAGCGCACCGATCCGTTGCCCATTGACGTCGTAGAGCGGCCCGTAGGCCGAGATGAATGCGTCCCCGCCAACGCGGTCGCGTCCGATCCAAGTACCGTCGCTGTCTTGTCTCTGGGTATCGGGGCGCGGAGGGATCTTCTCATCTTCCAGAACGGTCACACCGGAGGTCGAACCGGCGATACGGTCGTTACCGAGTATCAGTGTCACGATCGGCTCAGCACCAGGGGGCAGCGCCCCGGATCCAAAAACACGCTCGTGGACTGCATTGAGCAAGGCTGTGTTGTGGTTGAGCGGCACTGCACCATCGAGCACCACCCGCACACGTCCTTGCTCATCGGAAATGGGCTGAACTACCCGCAACATCAAGACGTGTTGCTCCGCAGGATGCGCACGCGGCGCGTTGATCTCGCGACTCAAGTCATCCTTCGAGAATACTTCAAGCGCGGAATCGGCGATGCCGCGTATCGCCCGATCGGTGAGCGGGCTGGGTTTACTGCTGCGAGCTGCGCCCGCGGCGGGCTCGTAGAGCCACTCGCCCACCACGCCGGTGAGATGTAAAAAAGCGAATCCCTTGTCGTCGCGCACTTGGCTTAGCAACCGCTTGATGGTAAGGGTGTCGGACTTGCTTAATGCCTGTTTAAGAGAGGGAGAATGCGCAAGTTGCTGTAATGAGGCACGGTAATCGTCACCGATTTGACGCAGCGCGCCGCGCGCGAGCGCCAGGTCGTCGTGCACAGCGAAGAACAGGGTTTCCAGAGTATAGCTATTAAGCCAATAAAGCGTGTAACCCAGTGTCGCGCCCATGGCGAGCGAAAGAGGCAAAAGCACCAGCACCAGCAGCTTGTAGCGCAGCGCCGAACGGTACCGCTCACGCAGGATCTTCCACACGGGTCGGTCTTACCTCCTGCGCTTTCAGCGCCAGACTAAACTGATCGTTCCGACTCCGGCCAGGCGGTCAGCTTGCGTTCGAGTGTCTTGCGCGATATTCCTAGTCGGCGTGCTGCCTCTGATTTGTTGCCACGCGTAACGCCGAGCATGCGCAACGTGTGGTACTTTTCCACTTTGTCGAGTGACCATTCGGCGGGAAATCCTCCATTCGCATTCTCGGATTCAGCGTGCGGCAAGCCGCCATCCATGCTTTCCCACGGTGGACGCCCCAACAGCAGCGTCCGCTCCACGACATTCCTGAGTTCACGGACGTTCCCTGGCCACGAAAAAGCCTGGAGCCTGGCCAGTTCCTCGCTGTTGAATACGTAGGGAGCAACACCAAGTGATTCGGAGAGAAGGCGCGAGAAGAAAGCCACGAGCTCAGGAATGTCAGAGATCCGGTCGCGCAAAGCCGGAAGAAGCAGCCGCACCACATTGAGTCGGAAGTACAGATCCTCGCGGAACGCGCCACTGCGAACAACTTGGGTCAGGTCACGATTTGTCGCCGTAATGAGTCGCACATCCACGGGAATCTCTTGGTCTGCGCCGACCGGACGAATACGACGGCTCTCCAGCACGCGCAAGAGTTTAGCCTGCATCGGCAGGGGCATTTCCGAAATCTCATCGAGAAACAACGTTCCGCCGCGCGCGGCGGTGAACAGACCTTCGCGCGACTGATGTGCACCGGTGAATGCACCTTTGGTGTGGCCGAAGAGTTCGCTTTCGAACAGTTCCGGCGAGATCGCCACGCAGTTGACAGCCACGAAAGCACCGCGCCGCCGACTGAACCGGTGGATCGCCGCGGCCGCCAGTTCCTTACCGGTGCCCGTCTCTCCTTCGATCAGTACCGAACTCGGAATCGGTGCCACCAGCCGGATAACGCGATCCACCTCCTGCATCGACGGACAGCACCCGATCATGGCGATGTCACCAATGTGCGATGGATCGGCCGGCACGCCGTTCACCGCGCCGGCGCTACGTCCTGTGGCCGGACGTGCCAGACAACGCTCGACCGCCGTCTGCAATTGCTCGATGCGAAACGGCTTGAGAATAAAATCAGCCGCACCGGCACGCAGCGCGCCAATCGTGGCGTTGAGATCTGCGTATGCGGTAATGAAAATCACCGTGGTGTTGTCGCCGGCGGCGCGCAGGTCCTCGATCCACTCGATACCGGAGCGACCCGGAAGGTTAATGTCCACAATGACAATATCGAAGCGGCAACGCTGACGTAGCTCTTCAGCGGCTTCCATGGAATCAACCGCTTCGACCAAACCATAGTCGCGTGCGAAGGCGCGCTGCAGAAAATTGCGGATTCCCGGCTCGTCGTCGACGATTAGGAGGGAGGTTTGGCGTTTTACTTGCGCATCAATGATGTGACGGCGGGTGCCGCTTGCGGAGAACGACTCTGCCACTTGGTTCATGAGCTTCCTCTCTCGCGAATCCACAATGGTCGTTTGTCGACGTACAAGTACCAGAAAATACGCCGGCAGGAATTTAAAAACTCCCAGAAAATTAAGATGACATTTGAAAGCTAATTATTGCCATCCCATGAGACATTTCGATACATATCATGATCAAGTTGCGTCAAATTGACG